>CAMPHB010000259.1 GCA_946885755.1 uncultured Methylophaga sp.
TGGTTGCTGAATACACTGGCGTTGAAGATGATGTTGAAACAGGTCTGGATCAAGACATCTTCGCAATCGGTGGTTTCTTCTTCTTCTAAGAAAAAGAGCAACCTGAGAACAAATCTTTTGATTTGATTCTTGAAAAATCAAAAAAGCCTCAACCTTCGGGTTGGGGCTTTTTTTTGGCTGTTGCTCTGGGCTTTAGGACTTTGGCCTTGCTCCCAGACCCCATTGGAAGCAGTAACTAACGTTCAATTCGGATTCCCACGGTAGACATGGGAGCCAGACATAATTCTGTCACCCCGAGCAATAGTCAAGGGCTCTCAACAGTCGTGCAGTGATGCCTCCGCTTCGGTCGGCATGACATTTTCTCTGTGCACACTGTGTCTCTGTGGTTCATCTAATATCTTCTAATCATTTCACGAGAGGATGCGTATTTTCTTATTGGCATCATTTGAAACTTGCTCTGCACAATATTTTTTAATAGCTTTACAACTTACTCCTTAATCACTCAAACCAACCATGACTAGCAATATTTCAACATTTCTGACAGCTATCAAAGCTATGTTAGATACCCATAGCGATGAAGTCGCTGAACTGGATCAGGCGATTGGTGATGGCGATCATTTGATCAATCTGCAACGCGGTCTGGAGGCATTAATCAAACAAGCTGACGCTTTAGACGCGATGGACTTGGATGTTGCCTTCAGCAAAATAGGTATGACCTTGATGTCAACGATGGGCGGCGCATCAGGCTCTTTGTTCGGTTCGATGTTTGTCAGCATGGGCAAAGCTGCCAAAGATAAACCCGCTGATTTTGCCAATATGGCGACAATATTTTCAGCTGGCGTAGAATCGGTTAAGGCCCGCGGCAAAGCGGATCTTGGTGAGAAAACCATGCTGGACACACTGATCCCGGCCATGAACAGCCTCAATGACAGTGTCAGCCGGGGCGTATCCTTAGAGGATGCATTGGCAGATATGCAACAAGCCGCCGAAAACGGCATGCTGTCCACAAAAGATATACTGGCAAATAAAGGCCGGGCATCATTTCTCGGTGAGCGTGCCCGTGGGCATATTGATGCAGGTGCCCGTACCAGCCAGTTGATGTTGGCTGCGATTGCTGATGTGGTTTTAGATAAAAATTAACCACAGAGGCACAGAGGCACAGAGGACACAGAGCAATAAATTAATCTGGTTCCCACGGTCCTCCGTGGGAACCGAAATATTTACCAGTCTTTATTAATTTCAAGTAAACCTTCACTTCCCTGATAATTTCTCGCACTTGAATATCGCCAGTGTTCAGCCTTATCAACATAGCCGCGTTTTACCGGATTTTGATGGATGTAATTAACTTTTTGGGCAAGTATGGCATGGCTTTGAATCGATTGGGGATGCAAACCTTCCTGCCAGAACTGATATTGGCGATCATGTTTATGTGATTTTTTGTACATCTGCAATTGTTCGAGAATTCTCTGCACCTGATGTTGTTGCAGATATTTAATTAACTGTTTTGCGGTATATGATTTGAATCTACTCAAATCTCGTTGCAAGTTTTCACTTTGCACAACCAGATGCAGGTGATTTTCTAAAATCACATACGCATGTATCTGTAACCCTTGTTTTTGAAAAAATTGCAGGGTGCTTAGGATTATTGCAGCTGTTTCGGGACGCGTGAAAACAGGAAGCCAGCCAAGCACCGTGCAAGTCACAAAATATGGCTGATTATCTACAATTTTGTAACGGCTCCTACCCATAACTAAGTACTCCCTGTACTTCACTTTCGGTTCCCACGGAGGACCGTGGGAGCCAGGCTCTGATTTATTCCTCTGTGCTCTCTGTGCCTCTGTGGTTAATTTTTATTAGCTTGAATTCTTAACAGCCCCAGCGCAAAGCAGCCGTATGTAACGGTGCATCCCAAAGCGCGGTTAGCTCATCATCCAACAAGGTTAGCGTCACCGAGCAGCCGGTCATATCGAGTGATGTCGTGAAGTTGCCCACCAAAGAGCGATGAATCTCAACGCCTTTTTGCTGCCAATATTTGGCTGCAATATCAAAAACCAGATACAACTCCATCAACGGTGTGGCACCAAGACCATTGACGTGCAACAGCACTTTTTGGCCGGCTTTGGGTTGCAGTTCTTTATCAATGGTTTCAGTCAACTGGTGGATCAACGCATCAGCCGGTGCCATCGGGATGATTTCGCGGCCGCGTTCGCCATGAATGCCCACCCCCATTTCTACTTCATTATCAGCAATGGTAAAGGTTGGTTTGCCGGCGGCCGGGACGGTACAGCTGGTTAAGGCCAATCCCATCGAAGCGGTATTTTTGGCGACTTTGTCGCCCAGTGCTTTGCAGGCTGCCAGATCCTGACCTTGTTCGGCAGCAGCGCCAACAATTTTTTCAACGATCAGCGTCCCGGCTACCCCACGCCGGCCAGTGCTGTGATCAGCAGGCAATGACACATCATCGGCGACCAGCACAGTGGCATTATCAGCTTCGAGCATTTCCGCGGCAATTTCAAAATTCATGACATCGCCGGCGTAATTTTTGACGATAAACAACACACCTGCGCCATTTTCAACCGCTTCTGCCGCTGCCAGCATTTGATCCGGCGTTGGTGACGTAAACACCTGTCCGGGACAGGCGGCATCGAGCATGCCCTGCCCGACTAAACCGGCATGCAGCGGCTCATGACCACTGCCGCCGCCGGAAACCAGTGCCACTTTCGGTTTATCAGCCAACTTTTTGCGCTGCACAAAACGCGGGCTATCGTTATAAAGCACAATGTCCTGATGTGCTAAAGCCAAACCGTAAAGGCTTTCATCAAGCAGCGTTTCAATATCATTGATAATTTTTTTCATCGGCTGATCCTTACAAATAGTGGCTAAATACTGGCTTTGAGCGTTTCGGTAATTGCTTGAATATCGGGTAATATCCAATCCGGCGCATAATCAATATCAGCTAAATCGGCTTCACTG
>CAMPHB010000260.1 GCA_946885755.1 uncultured Methylophaga sp.
ATCCAGCGACGGGCGCGGAACTCTGACCGCGCCCAACTCACTAATCAATTTACCCCCGTCAAACACCTTAATTCAGAGCACATTGCGTTATGCAAGCTGAAAACAGCTACCACCTGAAAGGCATTCTGCGCCAGGCATTGCGCTTTAAAAAGCATTTGCTCAAAGCCAATCTAATCGCCGTTCTGGCCACCATCTGCGCCGTGCCGGTGCCGTTATTACTGCCATTGATGGTCGATGAGGTGCTGCTTAACCAGCCGGGCGTTTCGGTTAATTTTATCCAGCGTTTCACGCCGGAAAACTGGCATGGACCGGTGTTATTTATTGGTGCGGTATTGCTGCTGACGTTGATCCTGCGTATTGCGGCAGTATTGCTGAATGTCGCCCAGTCGCGATATTTCACACTGATCGCCAAACGTATTACGTTCCGTATCCGGCAAAAACTTATCAAACGTCTCGGCCGCATCGCCATCAGTGAATATGAAAGCCGCGGCAGTGGCAGTATCGCCTCGCATTTTGTCACCGATATTGAAGTCATTGATAACTTTATCGGCAGCACCGTCAGCCGCTTTCTGGTTGCTGTGCTGAGTATTTTTGGTACCGCACTTATTCTGCTGTTTTTACACTGGCAGTTGGCTTTACTGATTCTGTTTATGAACCCGCTGGTGATTTATTTCACCATGAAAGTTGGCAAACACGTCAAACAACTGAAAAAGCATGAAAACTCGGCCTTTGAAATTTTCCAGCAGAGGTTGACCGAGACCCTCGATGCAGTGGCGCAGGTAAGGGTGGCCAACCGCGAAAAACACTATCTGCAACGCGTCATTGATAATGCCCGCAGTGTGCGCAGTCATGCCGCCAACTATGCCTGGAAAAGCGATGCTGCCAACCGTTTTTCGTTTCTAATTTTCCTGTTTGGTTTTGATGTATTTCGCGCCGTCAGCATGCTGATGGTGGTGTTTTCGGATCTCACAATTGGCCAGATGTTTGCCGTGTTTGGCTACCTGTGGTTCATGATGAGCCCGGTACAGGAAATACTGAATATTCAATATGCCTATTACGCTGCCGAAGCCGCAGTCGGCCGGCTCAACAATTTGTTTAACATGAAAGAAGAGCAGCGTTTTCCGGCCAGGGTCAATCCATTCATCCCCGGTAAGGCCAGCAGCATCCGTGTGGACAACCTGCATTTTGCCTACTTGGCCAATGAAGAAATTCTCGGCGGTGTGTCGCTGGATATCAAGGCCGGTGAAAAAGTCGCTCTGGTCGGTGCCAGCGGCGCCGGTAAATCGACATTGGTGAATGTGTTGTTAGGCTTATATCCAGCCGATCAGGGTATGGTGTATTTCGATGATGTGCCGGTGAGTGACATTGGTCTTGAAACCGTGCGCGAACATGTGGCGACGGTTTTGCAAAGCCCGGCACTGTTTAATGACACTGTGCGGCAGAACATCACGCTGGGCCGCAATTACGATGATGCCGCCGTCTGGCAGGCTATCAAAACCGCGCAGCTGGAATCAGTTATCCAGCAAATGCCAAAGCAGCTCAATACCATGGTCGGCCGCGATGGCGTCAAACTGTCCGGCGGTCAGCGCCAGCGGCTGGCAATAGCCCGCATGGCTTTGATTAATCCATGTGTGGTGGTATTGGACGAAGCGACTTCAGCTTTGGACAGTGATACTGAATTTAATCTGCATGAAGCGCTGGCTGACTATTTGAAAGACCGCACGACCATCATCATTGCCCATAGGCTAAGTGCCGTCCGGCAGGCAGATCGGATTATTGTTTTTGATGGCGGGGAAATTATTGCCGATGGTGATCATGACAGCCTGATCAGTCAGGAACAGATTTATCAGAAGCTCTACGCAAGGCAGATTTAAGTTTTTAAATTAACCACAGAGACACAGAGGGCACAGAGACTTTGTAGAAATATTTTTTGCCGCTGCCGTCTGATGACTGAAATGGCAAGATTTTGTAACTAAAACCGATTGGCCCATTCTAACTCTTCCCCTGCCTGGGGAAGGAATTAGCTAAGTTTGGTCGACTTCATTTTCCCAAAAACCTCTGTGCCCTCTGTGTCTCTGTGGTTAATGGCTTGTTAAAACGCTTAACGACGTTTTAGCTGCTCCACATCCCGCACCGCACCTTTCGATGCCGAAGTCGTCAATGCAGCATAAGCCTGCAACGCCAAGCTGACTTTACGTTGCCGGCTAACCGGATGCCAGGCCATTTCACCGCGTTTTTCCATTTCAATACGCCGTTCGGCCAGCACTTTATCGGACACATCCACCTGAATTTTGCGGTTGGGGATATCGATAATAATGATATCGCCCTCTTCCACCAGGCCGATATTGCCACCTTCAGCAGCTTCTGGTGATGCATGGCCAATCGACAAACCAGAGGTCCCGCCGGAAAACCGGCCATCGGTCAGTAACGCGCAGGATTTACCCAGACCTTTGGATTTCAGGTAGCTGGTCGGATACAGCATTTCCTGCATGCCGGGGCCGCCTTTAGGGCCTTCATAACGGATCAGAACCACATCACCAGGCAGGATTTGCTCCGTGAGAATCGCCGTGACCGCAGTATCCTGTGATTCGAAGATCCGCGCCGGACCAGAGAATTGCAAAATCGACTCATCAACACCGGCAGTTTTTACAATACAGCCTTCTTCGGCAATATTGCCGTACAACACGGCCAAACCGCCGTCTTTGCTGTAAGCATGATCAATATCGCGGATACAGCCGTTTTCGCGATCCAGATCCAGTTCCGGCCAGCGGCAGTCCTGACTGAAGGCTGTTTGCGTCGGAATACCGGCAGGGCCCGCCAGGTAACGGTGATGCGCGGCTTTATTTTTGCTGCGTTTAACATCCCATTGGGCCAGTGCGTCAGCCAGCGTTTTACTGTGTACGGTTGGCACCTCGGTATTGAGCAAGCCGCCGGCAGCCAGTTCACCGAGAATTGATATCACAC
>CAMPHB010000261.1 GCA_946885755.1 uncultured Methylophaga sp.
TTACTGGATTATATCCCCTCAAGTCAGGCAGCCATAAGTAAAATTAATGCCCAAAACATATATTGGCACCGACAGTTATCGTATATCAAGGCAATAAAACTGGAAGAGGCTAATGAAACGTTTGCTGATATGCAGCAGCACTATCTCATGCTTGATGATCCAGATGTTAAGTGGATGCTCAAACAGGACAATCCCGATCTGCATGAAGCGATTCTGCGAGTTGAAGAATTACAGCAAAGTTTTAATGCGATTGCTGGCTACAGTGTGCGCCTCACAGCACAGCTCCGTATGGCCGAACTTATTGCTGAATCCTATGAGGACTTACAAGAAGCGCTAAGACAGGATGGTGAAATAAAACGGTCTGTCGTCGGGCTGCTGCAGTCAATATGCCTGATATTTGTCTTTAGTTGTGTATTAGTGATTGCAATTGCGGCCAGACAGTTGCTGATTGACAGATTTGATAAAACACTCAGGTTTATCAGTAATAAAACCAATATCAATGAACAGCCCAAAATGGGTGATGAGTTTGCCCTGATCGAAAACAGGCTTGCAGAGTTAACGGCTATGGTTGAGGGTGCTGATGCTGAGGCAACCTGGGCGAGCCGCACCAGTGAAAGTGTCAAAACGCTTATTCGTGCTCAGGATTTTCTTCTGAGGTTTATTGAAAATGTCAGTGATGATGTGGTGAGTGAACGCACCTTATTGAAAATGCTGCATGCTTTAGAGCGGGTTTTTAATTTTACTAATGCAGCCCTTATTTACAACGATGATGCTGCAGTCGTTTCTTCTGAGCGAGTCATATTTTCGCACCACAAGCCGACGATAATGAGTAATGACCAATTTGAGGATTTACTTAATTCAGGAATGCTGACTTATGACGCCAAAAGCAATGAAAACCAACCAATAACGTGCTTAGCAGTATCATTTAAAGGTGTCAGCAATGGTATTGGTATTTTACTGATAGAAATTGAAAAATCGCGCATTTTAGATGATTCGGAGATAAAGGTTTTAGAGATAACAGCACGCTTGCTGAGCATGATAACCAAATATCAAAGTCATGATGAAGAAGGCCGGCGCTTAGCTGTTTTAGAAGAGCGTTCTGCAATCGCCCGCGAACTGCATGACTCACTGGCGCAGTATCTTTCGTTTATGAAAATACAAGTTGCCAGACTTCAGTCCACGACGCTGGATCAAGAAAAGCATGCAAACGCTATTAAAGAACTTCGTGAGGGCCTAGATAATGCTTATCGGGAATTACGAGAATTACTGACAACATTTCGTGTGCATATGGATTTGCGGGGCCTTGGTTATGCCATCATGGAAGCAATTGATGAGTTTTCACAACGTTCAAATATCAATATAAATTTTGATAACCGGCTTATCAACTGCAGACTGACCGTGAATGAAGAGTTTCATATTTTGCATGTTGTACGAGAAGCACTGTCTAATATTGTGCGCCATTCGCAGGCCAAAAATGTCTCAATTCTGATGCTGGTAACGAAGACCGGTGCAGTTGCACTTACCGTCGATGATGATGGTGTGGGGCTGGGTGCAGATGACCCGACTTATGACCACCACGGTCAAGCTATTATGAAAGAACGGGCCTATAATCTGGGGGGTGAGATTGAAGTCATGAATCGTCGGCAAGGCGGTACCCGGGTTCGGTTGGTTTTTACGCCCAAAATGGCAAACTAGGAGTACTGAGAACGATGAGCGAACCCATCAAAATTATGCTGATTGACGATCACCCACTGTTCCGTAAAGGCGTCGGTCAGATCATTTCTGACGATCCAGCTTTTGTGGTGGTTGGTGAAGCCGCTTCAGGATTTGAAGGTTTGGAACTGGCGCCGGCATTAGAGCCCGATATTATCTTGCTGGATCTGAACATGAAAGGCATGAATGGGCTGGAAACCTTGCGAAGATTTAAAGCCAGCGGGTTGAAAACGCATGTGGTTATTATGACGGTGTCAGATGCAGAAGATGACCTGCTTGAAGCGCTGCGTTCCGGTGCCGACGGTTATTTGCTCAAAGATATGGAACCGGAAGATTTGCGAGCAAGTTTACTGAAAGCTTTCGGGGGGGTGACCGTGCTTCAGGATTGTCTCAATGAAGTCCTGAAAAGAGCTGTGATTGAGCCCGAATTAAAAACGCCCGATAAAGTAAACCTGACTGATCGCGAGGCCGAAATTCTGGAATGCCTCGCCGAAGGCATGAATAATAAAACGATAGCGCGAAATCTTGGTATCAGTGACACGACTGTGAAGGTTCATATCAAAAATCTCCTTAGGAAACTTAATCTGACCAGCCGTCTTGAAGCTGCCGTCTGGCGACACCAGCAAAAATCCAAATCTTAATGTTGAGGCAAGGGAACGTTGGCAACGCTCCCTGCCGTAAGTTAGCCTACAGTGGTTTGCGCTGTCCGGTGAAGAAGCCGACACCGCGAGATGGTGTTTCAAATATGATGGTTTCACCATCACCAAAATAAAACACGTCGCCCGCTTTCGCATGAACTTTGTATCCTGACTCATCAGTGATAACAAACTCACCATCCACGATGACTTTCATTTCCTCATAATCGTAGGTATAAACCAAAGGCTTATCGGTTTTATTTAAATGGAAAAAACCTGCGCAGATCGTTTTGTCTTTACTGTCAGATACGAAAGTATCGCCAAGATAACCGTCTACACCATCAATATTCATTGATGGTTGTGGATCTGAAATTGCATTTTGTTTGTATTTCACTGCATAGCTCCTTTGATGGATAAAAATACAGCTTCATTAAATCCGTTAAGGCTAGCCACAGACAATTCTCATGAAGGCTTACTCAAAAAGGGGTATTTAACAGCGGAATAATTTGGATGACCATCAAATTGAGCCCGCTAGAATAATGTTTTTTGTTGTCATCTTGGCGAGATAGAAGTCGATATACAGGCAACTGCATAGCAGCTTTATAGTAAG
>CAMPHB010000262.1 GCA_946885755.1 uncultured Methylophaga sp.
TCAGCGCCAGCGTGAACCAGGCAGGCTCAGCGCCCATTGCCGCCAAATCACTTAAGTTGACGGCCAGTGCTTTGTGGCCGAGTTTGTAGGGCTCAACATCAGCAAAAAAATGCACGCCGCTGACCAGCGTATCGACTGATGTGGCCAATTCCATATTAGCCGGCGGCGCTAATAAAGCACAGTCATCGCCAATGCCAAGTGTAACGTCGTCCCGTTCCGGCGTTAAGGCTGAAAAATAAGTCTTAATCAGCGAAAATTCAGATGTCTGACTCACAATCGCTGGCCTGCCGGTCAGCTTTTTTTGGCGTCGCGCTTGGCTTTAGCGGCCTGATATTCGGCGCTGCGCAGTCGGGCGCCCATTTTGTCGAGTACACCATTAACGTACTTATGGCCTTGCTCACCACCAAATGATTTGGCCAGCTCAACAGCTTCGTTCAGCACTACACGATAAGGAATATCGGGGCGTTGCATATATTCAAATACCGCCAGGCGCAGCACCGACGCTTCAACCGGATCAACCGCTTTTAAATCACGATCTATCGCATGGGCAAGTTCGGCATCAATCTCTTCAATGTTTTTGATGACACCATCGACCAGTAATTGAAAATAATTTTTGTCGATTTTGTTGGCATATTCGGCCGTGACAAAATCGAGTTCGGCTTTATCAGGCACCTGATCGTTAACCAATGCCTGATAGAGCGCCTGCACGGCAGCGCGGCGGGCCTGTGTTCTGGGTAAACCGGCTGCCACTATTTTGCAGCTCCGATTTGACGCAGCACATTGACCATTTCAATGGTGCTCATCGCTGCTTCGGCGCCTTTGTTACCCGCTTTGGTGCCAGCACGTTCAATGGCTTGTTCAATGGTATCAACCGTCAAAACACCAAACGCGATTGGCAGATCCAGTTCCAGATTAAGCTGGCCCAGGCCTTTTGAGCATTCACCGGCGACATATTCAAAATGCGGAGTACCGCCGCGGATCACAGCGCCAAGGGCAATGATCGCATCATATTTACCGGTTTTGCCCATGCGTTTAACAGCTAAGGGAATTTCTACAGCACCCGGTACACGGGCAATTTCAATATCTTTTTCTTTAGCGCCATGCCGCAACAGCGTATCCACCGCGCCATTAATCAGATGATCCACAACAAAATCATTAAAGCGACCAGCAACGATGCCGACCCGAATGCCCTGCGCTGAAAAATCACCTGAAAAGGTTTTGATATTGCTCATGTTTTCATTATCCCAATAAAATCTTGAAGTTATTGTACTGTGTTTAAAAATGAATGCCTAACAAGCGTTTACAGCCAGCGTTGTTTATCGGCAGATGATTTATTGCGTGCCGCCGGCAAAGTCGCCGGATCGGCTTCAATCGTGGTCCAGACAAAGGGCTGTTGATCGATGCGCACAGCGGTGAGCTGCTCACCCCAGACGGCACCACTGTCCAGCGAAAACACATTGCCATACTGGCCAGTGCCAAGCTGCGACCAGTGGCCGAATAAAATCCGCTGCTCAGCCGTTAAGCGATTAGGCATTTCGAACCACGGTTTTTGTTTGGCGGGTTTGTCTTTGGGTGCGCCTTTAAATTTCAGCGCCAGTGAACCATCTTCATGACAGTAGCGCAGCCGGGTAAAACAATTGGTGATAAAGCGCAGCCGATCCCAACCAGTTAAATCAGGCGACCATCTTTTGGGTTTATTGCCATACATATGCTGGAAAAAATCCCGCCAGTTATCACCCTGTAATACGGCTTCTACTTCGGCGGCATAGGCACTCGCTTCAGCAATTGTCCATTGGGGCGGTAAACCGGCATGCACCATGGAAAACTGCAAATCTGCATCATGGTGGAACAAAGGCTGAAACCGCAGCCAGGTCAGCAATTCCTCGCGATCATCGGCATTTAAAACACTGTCGATGGTATCGAGGCGATGCTGATATTCGGTAATGCCAGATGCTTGTGCCAGTAGATGTAAATCGTGATTACCGAGTACCACTTTGGCTTTATCGCCGAGACTTTTGACGTAACGTAAGGTATCCGCCGACTTTGGCCCGCGATTGACTAAATCGCCGGCCAGCCAGATTTCATCCTGATCTGCGTCAAATTGCAGGGCGTCGAGCAGCTTGAGCAGTTCGTCATAACAGCCCTGCACATCGCCGATGGCATATACCGCCATGCAATCAGTCCGGCTTAACGACGACGATACAGCGGCTCGGGCCGCAACACAGTCGATTGATAGCTTTCGGTAAAGTCATCAAATGCCGACAAGGCATCAGTCAGGCGGTTCGGATTGGCCAGTTCAAAGCTGTTAATGCCGCATTGCGACATGTAAAACAGCTGATCGTAGAGCACATCACCCTGCGCACGGATCTCTGCTTTAAAGCCATAACGCTCACGCAAAAGCTTAGCGTAGGAATAACAACGACCATCGGTAAATGCCGGAAAAAGCAGCACCACCAGCTGGAATCTGGCCAAATCAGGCACGATTTCTTCTAATGGATCGTCACCAGACAAACGAATACCCAGCCCACCTTCATGTTTACTGAGCGTTTCGTGTTGTTCCTGCCAGCGGTTCAGCGAAATGGTGATATTGCCATCGGTTAAAGGCGCGTCGTCATCAAGATGCTGCCAATTGTCTTCAACGATTTCGCGATCTTTAATTATCTGCATCTGCATATACCCGGTCTTTAAATGGTTCAATACCTAAACGACGAACAGTGCCCAGAAAACTCTCATCTTCATGGCGTAATTCCACATAGGCATCCAGCAATTGCCCGACCGTATCGACCACTTCATCTTTAGGGATAGCGCGGCCTAAGCGTTCACCCAGCGAGGCATCGGCTTCAGAGCTGCCGCCGAGCGTGAACTGATACCACTCCTCACCTTTTTTATCGACGCCAAGAATACCAATATGACCGACACTCTGATG
>CAMPHB010000263.1 GCA_946885755.1 uncultured Methylophaga sp.
GAATAAAGCTGATTTTCAGCCTCAGCCGCTATTTCTATTTCGTCTTCTGGTGGCAATTCAGCGGCTTCGGGCTCATCGCTTACCACCACTTCGGTTTCAGTGATTTCTTCTGCCGGCGGAGTTTCTGGCGAATTTTCAGCAAGGCTTGCCAGCTCTTGCTGTAAGCGGCTGACCGTGGCAGTTAATTCTGCATTTTCGGCAGCGAGTTGCTGGATCTGCTGACGTTGTTGATCATTTTCACGGGCGGCGGGCATTAATGCCAGACCAGCATTGAGCAATGATTCCATCTGATCAGGCATGGCATTAAGTGTTTTACCATCTTGCGTGACAAACAGATTCAGCAGGTTTTTATGTAGATCCCGCTCGCGTTGTTGCAGCGCGTTGACTTCACTTTCCAGTGATTCACCATTGAGGTCATACTGGGTTTGTAGGATCACGGATAGTTGCTGGCGGCGGCCTTCGCGTTTTTGTTTGATGAGCTTAACGGCTTTGGCACTATTGAGTCGTAACTGTTTGTTTTTACTTGCTAATCGAATTAATAACCAGATACATAACAGCGCAAAAATCGCTGCCAGTTCATAAGCAAGCCAGTGAAATACAGGATCAGTTAAAGACATTTACAACATCTCCGCAGGCGTCGGTGGCCGCTGATAGCGCCGCCACAACCAGATGCCGGTTAATAGCAGCAAAATAATAATGCCATTGCCCATTAACAATAACATGTTGGGCGAAAACAACGATTTATCTGTAGTTGACTCAGCCGGTTCTGTTTGGGTTTCGTTTTCTGTCTGAGCCGGCACTTCAATTTCAGTAAGATCCGAATCAATGCTGACCAACTGTTGATCATCGCTGATAGTCAGTGTTTGCGGCATCAGGAACACATCGCGGCCAGCCGGCGTCAGGCCACGGATTTGCAGTGATAATTGATAATCGGTCTGTGGTTGTAACTCGGCTAATGTCAGTTGCCAGTGATTGTCGTCCTGACGCATCACTTCGTAAGAAAACTCACTGCCATCTTCAGCACTTAATAATGCAGTTATCTGTAAGCTCTTGGTATCCAGTAATTCACTATCGGCGGTGATGCTGAGTCTGTGACTGCGCTGTTCGCTTTCCAACTGATGTACTTCTATATCCAGCGGTACAGCAACCACATTAATGGATTGCCGCTGTTGTCGCTCAAAGGTCGGGCCTTTGGCTGTGATCACAATATCATTACGGCCGGCGGCAAACAGTTGTCCCAGTTCACTGCGAAACGCGCTCTGCTGCGGCTGACGGTCGAGGGTTGTGGTGATCTGCTCGCCCTCAGGATTGCTTTGCTGTAACTCGGTATCGACCAGTTGCAGAAAATCGTTACGGACAATCACTTCACCTTTTTCGGTGAGGCTTGCAGTCATATCAAAGCGTTCACCGACCAGCACGTTATTTGGTAGTTCATTGATTTGCAGTTGCAGATCGGTGACCACCATGACACGGTTATCAGGGTCCAGCCGGGCGTCAATAAACCAGTCACCTGCCATTGGTTGTTCGATAGTAATCAGATCGTAGTGTTTGTCATGTTGCCAGCGCAGTGTGTCGCTCTGATCTTTTTCAGTGAGTTCACGCTGATCCGGCTGCACCAGGGTCGCTGCAGGCGTATCGGCCTCACGAAATACCAGCACCGTCATTTCTTCGATGCTTTTATCAATGCTGAAATAATTATCTTCGATCGGCACATTGTCACGCTGTGTTGCCTGCTCGAATAAATGCAAAAACACCCGCTCCAGTTGATCAGCGGTATCGACCTGCCGGTACCAGCCGTTGGTGGCCAGTGATAATTGTTCCAGCAATTCATGATCGGCTGTGGCCGACAAAGCGATGGTGTGAACTTTAAAACCCAGTGTTTGCAGCTGCGGCAACAACGTATCAAGGATCCCCTGCCGCGAGGTTTTACTGGCGGCATCGCCGGCTTTTAAATCAACCAGTCCGTCTGATAACAAAATGATGCTGCGCGGCCGATCGCTTTCTTGTTTTGCGTTGGCAATGGCATCTTTGAGTGCTTGTTCAATATTGGTGAACAAACCGTGGGAATGAATTTTTTCAGACTGGCTATTGGCTTTATCACGCCAGTTGTTATCGACCTGCTGCCAGCGAACCAGCATGTTAACCTGCGAGGCAAAGGTCCAGACACCGGCGGCACTATCGGGCGGCAATAAACCGCTGAGTAGCCGTAAACCCGGTGCTCGCAGATTTTGTGGATCGTTGTGTTTCATGCTGCCGGAAACGTCAATCACCACCCGCACATCAGGCGTCGCGGCGCCGACCGACACCGGTAAAAAAGCTGCAAATAACCACAAGATCAGACAAATTGGCCGCATAGACTTCATTCCATTGGCAGAATTCAGCCCACAGCAGCGGGACAAAATTCTGACATTTGTTAAATCGGAACAGAGTCTATGCAGATTTTGTGCCGATTTATCAGCCAATTAAAAATGACTTTTAAAGTAAATCCAGTCCGCGTTGCAGGTCGGCCTGAATATCTGCCACCGACTCCAAACCAACGGATAAGCGCAGCAAACCATCGGAAATACCCGCTTCAGCGCGTGCTTCAGGGGTTAAACGACCATGCGTGGTGGTGGCCGGATGGGTAATCGTCGATTTGGTATCGCCAAGATTGGCGGTAATCGAAATCCACTCGGTCGCATTCACCACTTTCCAGGCAGCTTCGCGGCCACCGGCAATTTCAAACGCAATAATGCCGCCAAATGCCGATTGCTGTTTCGCCGCTAAAGCATGTTGCGGATGACTGGGTAAACCGGCATAAAACACTTTGCTGACTTTAGGATGTTGATCCAGCCAGGTCGCGATTTGCAACGCCGATTCAGAATGGGCTTTCATCCGCAGATCCAAAGTTTCCAGACCTTTTAAAAATGTCCAGGCATTAAAAGCA
>CAMPHB010000264.1 GCA_946885755.1 uncultured Methylophaga sp.
GTTTCGGTGCAAAATCCCTATAGTCTGATAAATCGCAGTTATGAAGTCGGCTGCGCGGAAATCAGTTTTCGTGAACAGGTCAGCTTGCTGTCGTATTCGCCACTGGGTTTCGGTGTGTTGTCGGGTAAATATCTTGATAACCAGGCACCGGCCAATGCCCGTCTGAATTTGTGGCCACATTACGCCCGCTACAGTAACGAACAGGCTGTGAAGGCTACCCGCGCCTATGTGAATTTGGCTGAAGAATTTGCTTTGGAACCTGCGCAAATGGCGCTGGCGTATGTCAATAGCCGGCCATTTAATGCCGCAACCATAATTGGTGCGACGACGATGGCACAATTGAAAAACAATATCGCCAGCAGTGATCTGACGTTATCTGCAGAATTATTGGAACGGATCGAGGCCATTCATCAGCAACAGCCTAATCCTGCGCCTTAAGCTTTCAGTTTTTTTCAGGCTCGCTATCCTGACGATCCAGCATGCCGATATCCAGTACTGGTGAGGCATCAAGGTGCTGGGCATCCATCATTTGTGCAACCCGTTTTAACGATGAAATAATCATCGTCTGCTCCCATTCCTGCAATTTACTGAATTCGCGGGTAAACCGATCCTGCAATGGGATCGGTGCATTTTTTAGCATTTCCAGCGCCGCATCGGTGAGATAAGCATGGACTTTGCGTTTATCGCTTTGTGAACGCTTACGGAATACCAACTGACGTTTTTCTAATCTGTCCAGTATAGTCGTCACCGTCGCCTGACTGAGACTCATATCGGCCGCCAGCTCACCAATGGTGACCTGACCTTTATCGCGCAGGGTTTGCAGCAATAAAATCTGCGGTGCCGTCAGACTGGTGGTTTTTGCCAGATATTTAGAATGTAAATCGGTTGCGCGTATCACCCGGCGTAATGCAACCAGCACCTCTTCAATATGATTCAACAAGTGTTCCTTTTGTGAATGGCTGAGCCCCAAATCATCTATTTGCTCAGTATTAATCGGTATTTGATTCAACATATTGTCCCACTTTTTAATCGTTGCGTTACAGCCTGCTTGCGCTTTGTAGTGTTTTCACCGAGTCGTTAACACCATAACACTGTAATGACATCTATTGACGTATAGCGGTGGAATCAGACTTGGTTTTTAATAATGTTTAGTGTACTATATATTTATGTTTATTGCTAACTGGCTGTATAAGAACATTAATTCGTAAATAATGAGTTTTTTACAGGCAGTTTAGCCAGAAAAACAAATCGTTCTATAAATAATAGAGTTGAATATAAATATGACGCAGCCACAAGCTAAACCGCTCGACATTGTGTTGACCACCCCAGATGCGGAAATGGGTGCAGCAGTACATCAATTGATTGCCAATTGCCCACCGCTTGATACCAATTCAATGTACTGCAACTTATTACAAAGCAGTCATTTTGCTGAAACATCAGTTGCAGCCTTACTGGATGGTGAAGTGGTTGGATTCATTTCTGGTTACAGGATCCCGAATCAGCCAGACACCTTATTTGTCTGGCAGGTTGCAGTAGGTGAACAGGCCCGTGGACAAGGTCTGGCAACCCGTATGCTCAAAGCCATTCTGAGCCGCACTGTTAACCAAGACATCAAACGTATAGAAACGACCATTACCCCGGATAACAAGGCCTCATGGGCATTGTTTGAAGGGCTGGCAAGAAAGCTGGATACGCAGATCGCCAGCAACGTGTTTTTTGATAAAGACCGTCACTTTGCCGGCCAGCACAAAACCGAGATGCTGGTTAAAGTCGGCCCGTTTAAAGCCATTCAAGCCTGAGCCGGTCAGGACTCTCACCAGATAATTAACAGGAGTATTACATGAAAATCTTTGAAGAAATCGAATCGGAAGTACGCTCATATGCCAGAGCGTTTCCACGGGTATTTGACCGGGCGCAGGGTGAAGTTATCTATGATCTGGACGGAAATGAATATATCGACTTTCTGGCCGGTGCGGGTTCACTGAACTACGGTCACAATCATCCGGTGTTTAAGAAAAAGTTGCTGGAATACATTGAAAATGATGGCATTACCCAGGGACTAGATTTACACAGCCGTGCCAAAGGTGAGTTTCTGGAAAGCTTTAACGAAAACATTCTGAAACCGCGTGATCTCGAATACATCGTTATGTTTACCGGCCCAACCGGTACCAACGCGGTTGAAGCCGCGTTGAAAATTGCCCGTAAAAAAACCGGCCGTGAAAACATCATCTCGTTCACCAACGGCTGGCATGGTCAGAGCCTGGGTTCGTTATCGGTGACCGGTAACTCAACTCACCGTGGTGGTGCGGGTATCGCTTTACATGGCTCAACCCGTATCCCGTATGACGGTTATTTGGGTGATGATTTTGATACCACTAATCTGCTCGATAAAATGTTGTCGGACTCCAGTAGTGGTGTCGATAAACCGGCTGCAGTGATTGTTGAAACTGTGCAGGGTGAAGGTGGTATTAACGCCGCATCGATGACCTGGCTGCGTAGCTTGTCAGATATCTGTAAACGTCACGATGTATTGCTGATTGTCGATGACATTCAGGCTGGTTGTGGCCGTACCGGTACTTTCTTCAGTTTTGAAGAAGCCGGTATTTATCCGGATATCGTCACCCTGTCTAAATCACTGAGCGGTTATGGTCTGCCATTTGCCGTGGTATTGATGAAACCAGAAGTGGATCAATGGTCTCCGGGTGAGCACAATGGCACTTTCCGGGGTAATAACCACGCATTTGTAACGGCCAAAGCCGCTATTGATACCTTCTGGAAAGATGACACATTTGCCAAAGAAGTGCAGCGTAAAGGTCAGTACATTGCTGACAGAGTCGACGCCATTGTTGCTGAATATGGCGAAGGTAACTTCAACTCGCATGGCCGGGGCATGTTCCGCGGTATTAACTGTGTTAGCGGTGATC
>CAMPHB010000265.1 GCA_946885755.1 uncultured Methylophaga sp.
CATGGCCGGCTCCTCCATTCGACCGTGAGGTAGGCCGCCAGGCAGAAAACCGCGCTACCGAGATCTCGGAAATTTCCCGCTCATTAAAAGCACTGGCCAAAGAACTGAATGTGCCGGTGATTGCCCTGTCGCAGCTCAACCGTTCGCTGGAACAGCGCCCCAATAAACGGCCGGTGATGTCGGATTTACGGGAGTCGGGTGCCATAGAGCAGGATGCTGACATCATCGTCTTTATTTATCGTGACGAAGTTTACAACGAAGATTCCGCTGAAAAAGGCAAAGCCGAAATCATTATCGGCAAACAGCGGAACGGCCCTATCGGCACTGTCGCGCTTACGTTTCAGGGAAAATACACCCGTTTTGAAAACTTCGCACCGGCCTATTACCAAGATTACGGTGACGATCATTCGTGAGTTCGTATCCGCGCGCCGAAATCAATCTTGATGCCATTACGCACAACTTAGCCTGTGTGCGGCAACTGGCGCCGCACAGCAAAGTAATGTCGGTTATCAAGGCTGACGCCTATGGCCATGGTGTTAAAGCTATTGCCGAGGCGTTGGCGGCCAGTGATGCGTTTGCCGTTGCCAGACTCAGTGAAGGTATCGCTTTACGCGCTTTAGGTTTTCAGCAGCCGGTGGTATTGCTGGAAGGGGTGCATTCGTTAGCGGATATGCATATTGCCGCGGTGCAACAACTGGCGCCAGTCATTCACCAACGTGCCCATCTTGAGTGGTTAAAAGAGTGTCGGGATTTACCTTTTTGCTGGCTGATGCTGGAAACCGGCATGCACCGCCTGGGGCTGCCGGAAGCCGATATTCGTGAGGCGATAAAGCAATTACAGCAAACAGAGTATGCCGGCAAAATTGGTCTGATGAGTCATTTTGCCAATTCTGATTTGGTGGGTGATGCGCGTAATCAGCAGCAATTAACCGTCATACAAAGCCTTGCTGCTGACAGCGGTTTGCCGGTATGTATGGCGAACTCTGCAGCTGTTATCAGTTTGCCGGCATCGCATGCTGATTGGGTGCGCCCGGGTCTGATGTTGTATGGCATTTCACCATTTGCAGATAAAGTTGGTGCCGATTTGGGTTTAAAGCCAGCGATGCAATTAACCTCACAGCTTATCGCTACGCAACTACTGCAAGCCGGTGACGAGGTAGGTTATGGCGGCGAATGGACGGCAACACAAACCTGCCGGATGGGTGTGGTCAGTATTGGTTATGGTGATGGTTTTAGCCGGCATTTATCCAATTCAGGCCAGGTAATGATTCGCGATAAGCTTTTACCGGTGATTGGCAGAGTATCAATGGATACCATCTGTGTGTTGCTGGACGCTTGTCCAGATGCCCAAACCGGTGATGAGGTGTTGCTCTGGGGCAATGCAGAATTAGCAGTGGAAGCACAGGCTTTGCGGGCCGGCACCATTCCGTATGAGCTAACCACCGTATTGGCAGGCCGCGTTGACAGGGAGTACCGGCATGGCGAAAGTTAAAAAAGTATATGTCTGTAAGGAATGTGGCGCCCAAACACCGCAATGGGCGGGCCGCTGCAGCGATTGTGGCGCCTGGAACAGTTTAAGCGAAGAAGTACTGGCACCGGCCAGCAATCAGGCAGCTATCAGTCGTCATAGCAGCTATGCCGGTCAGCAGCAAAATACCGTGCAGGCCTTAAAAGAAGTGACTTCCGAACAGGCGGTGCGCTGGTCTACCGGACTGCCGGAACTGGACAGGGTGCTGGGCGGCGGACTGGTCACAGGCTCAGTGGTTTTAATTGGCGGTGATCCGGGCATTGGTAAATCCACATTATTACTGCAAGCCATGGCAATGATGGCTAAGTCCAGCGGTTTAAGCCCGCTCTACGTCAGTGGTGAAGAATCATTGCAACAAATCAAACTGCGCGCTGAGCGGCTGCAATTACAGGAAACGCCGGTGGATTTACTGGCAGAAACCCATGCTGAGCAGATGATCCTCACCGCTCAGCAGCGCCGGCCGCAGGTCATGGTGATTGATTCCATTCAAACGGTATTTACCGAATTACTGCAATCGGCACCGGGTACCGTGGCACAGGTTCGAGAACGTGCCGCGCAATTGGTGCGCTTTGCCAAGTCCAGCGGCACCACCATGATTCTGGTTGGTCATGTCACCAAGCAGGGCGCGCTGGCCGGGCCACGCGTGCTGGAGCATATGGTCGATACGGTGCTGTATTTTGAAGGTGATAGCTCAACCCGCTACCGGATCTTGCGAGCAGTGAAAAACCGCTTTGGCGCGGTCAATGAGCTGGGTGTGTTTGCTATGACCGAACTGGGTTTGCGTGAAGTCTCAAACCCGTCAGCGATCTTTTTATCACGCGGCGAACAGGCGGTACCGGGCAGTGTTATTACGGTGATTCGCGAGGGCAGCCGGCCGATGCTGGTGGAAGTGCAGGCGCTGGTCGATGAAAGCCCGCTCGGTAACCCGCGCCGGGTATCAGTGGGACTGGAACAAAACCGGCTGGCGATGCTGCTGGCGATTTTACACCGTCATGGCGGCGTTACCTGCCACGATCAGGATGTGTTTATCAACGTCGTCGGCGGCGTCAAACTCAGTGAAACCGGCGCCGATTTATCGGTGCTGGCGGCAGTGATTTCCAGCCTGCGCAACAAAGCCTTGCCGCATGACTGGGTGATGTTTGGTGAAGTGGGTTTAACCGGCGAAATTCGTCCGGTGCAGGCCGGTGAAGAACGGATCCGTGATGCCGCCAAACATGGTTTTACTCATGCCTTAGTGCCGGCTGCCAATGCGCCGCGTAAACCGGTTAAAGATATGAAAGTGATTGCGGTGCAGCATTTATCGGCGGCGATTGAAGCGCTGCGAAGCGCATGGTTATAGGTGGTGCTAAACGTCGTGTAACAACGCCGCCAGTTCACGGTGTAATAACGC
>CAMPHB010000266.1 GCA_946885755.1 uncultured Methylophaga sp.
GGGCACCGCTGCTGGATGTGTTGCCGCTGCCGTGGTTGCATAAGTTGCTTGGCCGCCGGCGTAGTTGGTTATTGTTATCACAATTGATGATTATCGGCTCCATCCTGCTGATGGCGATGGTGGACCCGGCCACCCATTCGCTGACGCTGATGGCGGTTGCTGCGGTATTGCTCGGCTTTTCAGCGGCGACACAGGATGTGGTCATTGATGCCTATCGGATTGAATCGGCGGAGCCGCGTTTACAGGCGCTGATGTCGGCCAGTTATATCGCCGGTTACCGGATTGGTATGTTGCTGGCGGGGGCCGGGGCGTTGTATTTAGCCAGTTATTTTGGCTCGGAAGCGGGCGCTTATGATTATTCGGCCTGGCGGCAGAGTTATTTTGTCATGGCGTCATTGATGCTGATTGGTGTGGTGACGACATTGGTGTGTCGTGAGCCGGACGTCGATCCGTTAAAAGTGGCTGATAGCCGTCAGGATTACTTAGGCTTATTACTGGCATTTTTTCTGGCGATGGCCGGTTTTATCGGCTGCTTTTATCTGACCAGTGGCTGGGCATCGCAGGCACGTGAAATGTTAATGCCGGTTTTATTAAATGGCCCGCTGACAACGGTTGCGGTGGAGTTTTTGCGTTTGCTGTTGGCCAGTGTGGTGGCGGTGTCGATTGGTCGCGGCTTGATTGCGCTGGGGCTGGTGCAAAAAACCATTCTGAAACGCAGTTATGTCGAGCCGGTGGCCGATTTTTTCCGCCGCTATGGCTTATCGGCAGCATTGCTGTTGCTGGCGCTGGTCGGTTTGTACCGGATTTCCGATATTGTGCTCGGCGTCATTGCTAATGTGTTTTATCAGGACATGGGCTTTACTAAGCCGGAAATCGCTACCGTGGTGAAAACTTTTGGCCTGTTTATGACCATCTTCGGCGGCTTTTTGGGCGGCATATTGGCAATGCGTTATGGCGTGATGCGGATTTTGTTTTTAGGCGCTGTATTGTCGGCGCTGACCAATTTGCTGTTTATGCTGCTGGCGTCGATGGGCAATGATTTAACCATGCTGTATATCGTGATTTCGGCTGATAATTTATCGGCGGGTCTGGCCAGTGCGGCGTTTATCGCCTTTTTGTCGAGCCTGACCAATATTTCGTTTACCGCGGTGCAATATGCGATTTTCAGTTCGCTGATGACGTTGTTGCCAAAAATTCTCGGCGGTTATTCCGGGACGATGGTGGATAGCATCGGCTATCAGCATTTTTTCCTGTTTACAGCGCTGCTAGGCGTGCCGGTGCTACTGTTGATCTGGCTGGCCAGACGGCATTTTAATGTTGCCCAATAAGCAGGCATTTTTCCCATTGGCTTGATGATAAGCTTGAAACGTAAACAAATTGCGCAGGAGAATAACGTATGCAAGCAGCAACTATGGATGATTATCAGCAAATCCGTGCGGTGATTCAGCACTATATTGATGGCGCCCGCACCGGTAAAGGTGAATTAATGCGGCCAGCGTTTCATGCTGATGCGACGATTTATGGTTATGTCGGTGACGACTTATTTGCCGGCCCGATTCAGGGGCTGTATGACTGGAATGATGCCAATGGTCCGGCGCCCGATATCCAGAGCACCATTGCCAGTATCGATATTTACGGCACGGTCGCCACGGTGCGGCTGGAATCTGATAACTGGACCGGCCTGCGCTTTACCGATTTATTTAACCTGCTGAAAACCGATGGCCGCTGGCAAGTGATGAATAAGGTGTTTCACCTGCATCAGTGATTGATGATTTGGTAACACGGCCGGTAGCGGCTGGCATCCTGACCGAGTTTCATCCGCTGGTCACGGACAAACTGCCGCAGTAGATCATCAATGGCTTGCATCAATGCCGGATCGCCGTTGATTTGATAGGGGCCGTGTTCAGCCACCTGCCGGATCCCAAAGGCTTTGACATTACCGGCGACAATGCCGGAAAACGCCGCGCGCAGTTGTGCCGCCAGTTCATGTTTGGGCATATCCGGAAACAGTCTTAATTCGGCCATATTGGCATGGGTCGGAATAAACGGTTGCTGCAACATCGGATCGATATGCAGCTGCCAGTTGTAATAATAGGCGTCTTCCGTTTGCCGGCGGGCTTTTTGTACGCTATCGACCGCTTCACGGCTGCGTTTGGCGACGAGATCCGGATCACCGGTTATGATTTGATAGAGATCGGCAATGTCATCACCGAGGCAGTTTTTCAGGAATTTATCTAGCGTTGCAAAGTATTCCTGACAGCATTCAGGTCCGGCAAAAATCAGCGGAATCGCCTGTTTGTTATCGGGGTGCAGCAGGATACTCAGCAGATAGAAAATCTCTTCAACGGTGCCGACACCGCCGGGAAAGACAATAAAGCTGTGGCCGAGCCGGACAAACGCCTCAAGGCGTTTTTCAATGTCAGGCATGATCACCAGCTCATTAACAATGGCGTTGGGTGATTCCGAAGCAATAATGCCCGGTTCACTGATGCCGATATAACGGCCGGTTTTAATTTGCTGTTTGGCATGACCGACGGCGGCACCTTTCATCGGCCCTTTCATGGCGCCGATACCGCAGCCGGTAATAATATCCAGCCCGCGCAGCCCCAGTTCATAACCAACCTGTTTGGCGTAATCATATTCATCGCGCGGGATCGAATGCCCGCCCCAGCAGACCACCATATTGGGCAGCAGATCCGGCCGCACCACATTGGCATTTCGCAAAATCATAAACACGCTGTCGGTGATTTGTTCAGGCGTTTCTGGCTGCTGAGACAGAATTTTAAAATCGGTATAAACAATATCGCGCAGCGCCGACGACAAATGTTCCTGAATACCGCGGATCAGCGTGTCG
Source organism: uncultured Methylophaga sp. (assembly GCA_946885755.1). Next base: position 2,855 of record CAMPHB010000266.1, read on the forward strand.
CCGACAAACGATTGCGCCGGCGCATTATCGATTTGCAGCAAAAT
>CAMPHB010000267.1 GCA_946885755.1 uncultured Methylophaga sp.
CCATCAATATGTCTAATCAACGCTTCTGGCAGCCGCCGGTGCAGCGTTATATCGACGAATGTATTGCCGGCACCGAAGGTGTGCGTGAAAAGAATTTTAATATGCGCTGGGTGGCGTCGATGGTCGCCGAGGTTTATCGGCTGCTCACCCGCGGCGGAATTTTTATGTATCCGCTCGACAGCAAAATCGCCAAACAAGGCGGCAAACTGCGTTTGTTATACGAAGCCAATCCGATGAGTTTTATTGTCGAGCAGGCGGGTGGTTTGAGTATTACCGGCAGCGAACGGATTCTGGAGATACAGCCAACGGAATTACACCAGCGGGTGCCGGTGGTGATGGGCTCGCAGCAGGAAGTCGAGAGAGTGCAGCGCTATTATCAGGATACCGGCGCTGTTAATTAGCGAAACCCGGCGAATTTTTGCAGGAGTAATAATGGAAGCGATTGGTGGATTAAGTATTTTATGGATCCTGTTTTTACTGGTATTAGGCATTTTGTGGTTTTTGCTGCCATTTGCCATTTTCGGTACCAAAGATCGGTTACGCGATTTGATTGAAGAAAACCGCCGCAGTAATCAGGAACTGGCGGCGATTCGCAAACAGCTCAGCGAGTTGCAGCAAACGCTAAAAGATAAACCCTGATCTTCAGACAAATTTCACAGCCCGTCGGCGATATTCAATATCGTTAAAAATTCAGGAGAAGCGTATGCGCTGGACAGTGAGTTTACTGATGTTGTTATTAAGTCTCCCGCTCGCCGCGCAGCAGATTGATTATCAGGTCGCCGGTGAAAGCTATCAGGGCTATTTTGTCAGCCCCGCCGACAATGCACCGCTGGTGTTACTGGTGCATGACTGGGATGGTCTGACTGAATACGAACAACAGCGTGCCGATATGCTGCAAGATCTCGGTTATGCCGTTTTCGCTGCTGATTTATTCGGCAAAGGTATCCGGCCGACCGAAGTCAAAGACAAACAGCAGCACACCGGTGAGTTGTATCAGGATCGGCAAAAAATGCGTGATTTGATGCAGGCGGCTATCACCCAAGCCGGCAAGCTGGGCGCCAATACCGATAATGCCGTTGTCATCGGTTATTGTTTTGGCGGTGCAGTGGCGCTGGAAATGGCGCGCAGCGGCGCAGCAATGCACGGTTTTGTCAGTTTTCATGGTGGCCTGAGCACACCGCAAGATCAGGATTACAGCGAGACACAAGGCGAGGTTTTGGTGTTGCACGGTGCGGCCGACCAGATGATTAGCATGGCGGATTTTGCCGAGCTGGCGGAGCAGCTTGAGCAAGCTAAGGTGGCTAATGAAATGATTAGTTATGGTGGTGCTGATCACGCCTTTACGGTATTTGGCGGTGAGCGTTATGATGCAACAGCGGATGCCAGATCCTGGCAGCGGTTGACCGATTTTCTGGCGACGAAGCTGAAATAATGTCTGGTGAAGTTTATGCCGAGTTTGTTTGTAGTGCTGTTTATTGTCTCGCTGTTGCCGATGACGCTGGCAGTGATTGGCGGTTATTTACGGCTGAAACAGTTCGGTAAATTTGATAACAATCACCCGCGTCAGCAACAGGCACAACTAACCGGCCTGGCGGCAAGAGTATACGGGGCGCAGCAAAATGCCTGGGAAGCACTGGTATTTTATGCCGTCGCCTGCATGCTGGCGTTTTTTTCCAGTATTGATTTGTATTCGCTGAGTTATGCGGCGATATTGTTTTTATTGTGCCGGCTGCTACACCCGATTTTTTATATGCTCAATCAGGCGACTTTTCGCTCGCTGGTGTTTTTTGTCGGCTGGCTGGCCAATCTGTATATCATCGTTAAGTCATTCTTGGCGATTAGTATATAAATTAACGCTGTTTGTATTGGGTCGGACAATAAGCCCGGCTGACCGCCGGGTCGCGTAATTTCAGATGTTTGGTTTGCCGGCCACTGACCCGTGCCCGCCAGACTTTAAATGAACCCGGTTTTAATTCTCGGCGCATTAACTTAATCACGGCGGCTTCGTTGAGCCCGAAAAGCTGTTCAATCGCTTCAAATGGCGTGCGATCCTCCCAGGCCATTTCTATCACCCGATCGATATCCGCCTTCTGCATCAGGCTATGGCCTTTTGCCTGCCACGCTTGGTCAGTGATAACACGTAAATCAGCAGACAGGGTAAGAAGGTCAGGGTGATGATCATCGATACAAAAATCCCCATCAGCACCACAATACCCACACCGCGATACAGTTCGGCGCCGGCACCCGGAATAAACACCAGCGGCGCCAGACCAAAAATAGTGGTCAGCGTTGACATCAGAATCGGTCGCAGCCGGGTTGCTACGGCCTGATTGACGGCCTCATGAATGGTGATGCTGCTATCTACGAGGTTGCGGCGCGCCTGTTCAACAATCAGGATCGGGTTGTTCACCACCGTACCCAGCAAAATTACAAAACCCAGCATGGTAATCATGTCAAACGGCTGAATCACCGGAGGCAGACCAAACCATGCCAATAATGGTCCGGAGGCGTTAATACCGACCAGGCCAACCACGCCAGCGGCGATCCCCAGGGGCACGGTTGCCAGAATAATCAGCGGGTAACCCCAGTGTGCAAAAATCGCCACCAGCAGCAGATAAATCAACACCACAGCCACCACCAGGTTTTCTGATAACGATTCACGGGTAGCGTCCAGTTGATCAGATGCGCCGGAAATACTGAGGCTGACGCCTTTGGCGATCTCACCCTCGGTTTGCATGGTCGGGATCATTTCATTACGGACTTTGTTAACAGCTGTTTCCAACGCCACATCGCGTGGTGGAATAATCAACAGTGTTACCGTCCGCCGGCCATCCACCCGGCGCAGATTATCACTGTCAATGGTTACGGTCAGATCAGCCAGTGCATTCA
>CAMPHB010000268.1 GCA_946885755.1 uncultured Methylophaga sp.
GCCAGTTGCTGTTGTTGATCCAGATAAGCTTTGCCGGTGGTTTGTTTGGGCAAATGGACATAGGTCCAGCGCTTGATTTGCTGATGCCGCAGATCTTGTTGGTTAATACCGGCGATACGGACCACCTCAGAGAGCAAATGATCTGCCGCTGCTGTTAAATCCAGTTCAAAGTTTTGTTGCGTCCAGGCATTGGTTGCCAGCACCAGCATGCTAAACGCTGCTGCACGTCCGGGCTTGCTGCTATTAACCGACATCCAGCTGATATCAGCGTGTTTTACATGGGCGGCTTGCCAGTTGAGATTTTGCGGTTTGGCAAACCCCAGCATCAGCGCATAACAAGGCCGCATCAGCGGCTCAGGCAGGTTTGACAAAATATCTGTGTGACCGGCCAATAATGCCGCTGATTGTTTAGCCGGCAGGCTGCTGATCAGCCAGTCAAATTCCCCGAGTACGTGGCTTCCCTCGAACAGTTGCCAACGTTTGCCGGCACGCTGAATGATGTCCACCTGACAATTAAAAACAATATTCAAGGGTGCCGCCATGGCGTGCGGTAAAGCATTCATATCGGGTTTGCCGACATAGTGAGCAAACGCGTCATCCCACTGGCGGCGGGCAGTGATGTCAGTGGACTCAAATTCTGCAAAAGCAGCATCCCAGCGGGCTAACACACCGCTTTGCAGGTAAGGCGCCAGAAATTGCCGGAAAGCCGGTGATTTGACTGTAAAAAACTGGGCGCCATGATCAAAAACATACTCACCAGCGGTGCGGCTGGCCATACGCCCGCCTGGTTTGTCGGCACGCTCAAATACCACAACGTCATGTTCATCACGTAGCAGATGTGCCAGGCTCAAGCCGGCCATACCGGCACCTATAATTGCAATACGGGTCATGATTTATCTCTGAAAATGCTTTTGAGACTGGTGACCGGCGGCTGAGTTGCAACATTCAGGCAATAAAAAACCCGGCCGGGGCCGGGTTCTTTTGATGCGTTATCTGCTGATTAACGGTTGCAGATGTACATGGTTACTTCGAAGCCAAAACGCATATCTGAATATTCTGGTTTAGTCCACATAGCAAATACTCCTTTGATTTAAAGGCCAGCAATTGCTGACTTGAAATACATAATATCGAAACACAAATTTTGGCAAATCAGCGCTTTGCCTGATTCACCTCAGGATTTTGCTGAATCCGCTTGTCGCAGGCTGACAAACTCTTCAGCTGCCGTTGGATGAATACCGATGGTGCGGTCAACATCGGCTTTAGTGGCACCGGCTTGGATGGCAATGGCGATGCCTTGCATGATTTCAGCGCCGTCTTGACCTGCCATGTGTGCACCAACAATCTGGTCGCTATCGTTATCTACAAGCAGTTTCAGATCATTCGTGGCGGTTTTGCCGGTTAACTGTGCTTTCAAACTTTTAAACGCTTTACTGAAAACGGCGATATTCAGCCCCTTATCACGCGCTTGCTGCTCAGTCAGACCAACTTTGGCGACCGGTGGGTTGGCAAATACTGTGGTAGGCGCCAGATCCAGATTCAGATCAACCGGTTGGTCGTTAAATAAATGGCTGGCCAGTGCTTCACCCTGGGCAATGGCAACTGGTGTCAGCTGCAAGCCGCCAGTGACATCACCGAGCGCAAAAATGCCGTCAATATTGGTGGCAAAGCGATGATCTGTTTTGATAAAGCCCTGTTCATCCAGTTCCAGGTTCAGTGCTTCGAGGCTCAGACCGGTGGTATTGGCTTGGCGACCGGCAGCGACCAGAACCTTATCGGCAAATAACTGCTGTGTCTCACCAATTTGCACCGCATAGCTGCCGTCTGTCTGTTTTTGTATCGCCGTGGCTTGTGCATCTAAATGCAGGCGGATGCCATTGTTTTGCATTTGCCGGCCGCAAAAATCAGCACAATCAGCATCAAAGCCCATCAGCAGTCGCGGGCTTTTGGCAATAACGGTGACCGCCACACCGAGCCTTGCAAATATGCCGGCAAATTCGCTGGCAATATAACCACCGCCAATAATCGCCAGCCGTTTCGGCAAATCCGTCAGCTGAAACATGGCATCAGAGCTCAGGCCATGCTCAATACCAGGTATAGGCGGCATCAGCGCTTTGGCGCCGGTCGCAATCACCATAAATCGGGCTGTGACGGTTTGCCCGTCGATTTCTAGCCGGTGCGCGGCGGTAATTTGGGCCTGACCATGCAGCACGCTAATGCCGGCATTATCAAGCAGATCCTGATACGCCTCGTTGATTCGGCGGATTTCGGTTTGCACATTGTCACGCAAGGCTTGCCAGTGAAACAGCGGTGCTGGCAACTGCCAGCCATAGGCCTCAGCGTCAGCAAAATGGTCAGCAAATTCAGCGGCATAGACCAGTAGATTTTTGGGAATACAGCCGGCATTAACACATGTGCCGCCCAGGGCATTTTGTTCACAAATAGCGACTTTGGCACCATACGCTGCCGCCCGCCGTGCCGTTCGCACACCGCCGGAACCGGCACCGATAATCAGTAAATCGTAATCATAATTCATAACATGAAAGTCTAAAAACGCACTTTAATCGCGTCGATAACACCGGTAAAAGCTCAGCTTATTGGCTGACGCTTATGGTGATACATCGCTTGGTCGGCTTTGTTATAGAGCTGTTGCAGAGTGTAGTCGTTTTTATCGGTAGTGGTGGCAATACCAAAACTGAATTGCAGGCGCTGGGTTTCGTTAACATGGCTGTTGTAGGCGGCTATGGCGACCTCCAGACGATGCATTACCTGCTCATTATCACCACCATCTTGATTCATAATGAGTGCGACAAATTCATCACCGCCCACGCGACCCAACAAATCGGATTCGCGGAAAGTATCCTGTAACAGTTTGCCAAATTGCTGCAG
>CAMPHB010000269.1 GCA_946885755.1 uncultured Methylophaga sp.
TAATATTCCGTCAGCGCGTTTTACCGCCGGTCAGGAATGGCTGCAATCGGTGACGTTAATTCCGCAGGATTACAGTCTGACGCTGCATGCCGGTCGCCGGCATTTAACGTTGAAACCGGCTGATTTGGCACATTACGCCGGCGAGCGAGGTAAACGCGGGCATAAATTACCGCGCGGTTTACAAAAGGTCAGCGAGGTTACGGTAGCTGAGTAGGATCTTTGTTAAGATAATGGGGTGAAACCAACCCCACTATCTCCGATGCCTGATGCACCTGCCGATCATTTTGATGTTTCTGCGTTATTGCTGAAACAACCCAGCAAACATCGCTGGGCCAAATACAGCTGGCGTTTGCTGGGCATCGTGCCAGGGCTTTCCGATAGCGAAATAGAAATAGCGCAGCAGCAAGGTGAAATCATTACCTTGAGCCGTTTGCGGTTACAGCTATACCGGCAATTTTGCGAAAGTTATTACGTCAATCTGACCGCTGAAAGAACCAAGGTTTATTTGGTTTGCCGTGATCAAGGTGAAGCATTAAATCCGGTGCTGTTGACGGTTGACTTTGATGAAGCGGCTTCATACATGGAAGCCGGTGAAAAAGTCCTGGATGCGCCGCTGCCGGATGTTTTATGCGTTTGGCTGGAGCGGTTTGTACTTGCCCATTACCAGCCGCAACAACCGAAAAAACGCCGTCGTAAACGCTGGTTGGATAATGATTCGGAGGCTGCCAATGGACAATAACGACAACGACTTTTTTTCACGTTGGTCGACGCGCAAACTACGTAAGGCAGAACAACGAACCGAAAAGCCAGAGGAACCTATTGTTGAACCAGCGGCAACAAAAACTACGATCGAACAATCGGATGCCACATCACAGGAAACTTTCGCTGCGAAACAACCGGGCTGGCAAGATCCTGAATTAGATAAAAGCAAACGCCGGCAGGCGCTGCGGGATATTTTTCAAAAGCCTGGTATCGGCTTGCCCGATGGGCTTGATGAATATGAGCGCGATTACAATTATCACAACTTTGCCAAACTGGGCGATGTAGTGACCCACGAAATGCGTCGTATGCTGGAAAAACAAGCTGAACAATTAGCCGCCGCAACTGAAGTCGAGTCAGACACTCAATCAGCTGCAAAACCCCAAGCAACTAAATCTGAGGACAATAAACTTGCATAATGCCGTTACTGAAGCCGGCGCCATGGCTTTTGAACCTCAGGACTGGGTCAGTTTTGAGTCTGCCGGCCGTCTGCTGATAGTAGGCCCGGCCGATAAAATAAATGCTGTTATCGATCATTGCCGTGGTTTGGTTATTGAAGTTTTAGTCACCGATGGCGGTGAATTAAATAGCGAACAAACCGTGACCCGGCTAAAAGGTGAGCTCAGCGAATTAACCGGCTGGCTGGGCGCATTTACCGCGAATATTGCGGGCGTGCAGCAAGAATATGATCTGCTTCTGGATTTAAATAACGCGCCATTATTGACGGCTACCGTGCCGCCAATTGGTTATTTTGCCCCCGGCGAAAATCAACAGGCTTTGGCCGAAGCATTGCAGCAACTGCCGGAGCTGGTCGGCGTTTTTGATAAGCCAAAATATTTTAATTACAAAGCATCAATTTGCGCCCATCAGCGGCGGGGCATTACTGCCTGCACACAATGTCTGGACGCTTGTCCGGCTGAGGCAATTCAGTCCGTTGGTGAGCAGATTCAGGTAAATGCCAATCTTTGCCAGGGTTGTGGCAGTTGTACTGCCGTTTGTCCTTCGGGTGCTATCAGTTATGCCGTGCCGACCTTAGATCAAAGTCTGGATCGGCTGCGCGCCATGCTCAAACAATACTTTGCGCTGGAAACTAAACCAGCTCAATTACTGATCCACGACACCCTACAAGGCGAACAATTGCTGGCAGTTTATGCCGAACAATTGCCGGCAACGGTTATCCCGTTTTCTATCGAAGAAATCGGCGCTTTGGGATTACCATTCTGGCTGGCGGCACTGGCTTATGGCGTTAGCAACATTACTGTCTGGGATGCCGGCAGTCATAGCGACCATGACTGGCAGGCTTTACAACAACAAATCGCACTGGCTAACGAATTGATTGCTGGTTTGGGCTATTCTGCGGCGATCAGCTGGTTTCATGGCCAACGGCTGGCGGCATTAAAAACACATTTAAGCGACCAGCCAGCAATTACTTTAGAGACCATCGCTAATTTTGCCGGCCTTGATGAAAAGCGCCGGGTCAGCCATTTGGCCTTAACCCATTTACATCAGCAGGCGCCGGCACTCGTTGGCGAGCTCAAATTAACTGATACCGCGCCATTTGGTGAAGTTAAGGTTGATACCAACGGCTGTACCTTATGTATGTCCTGCGTGTCGGTATGTCCGGTGGGCGCGCTGGTTGACGGTGTTGATAAACCACAGCTGAATTTTATTGAAGATCTGTGTGTGCAATGCGGCATGTGTCAGACCGCCTGCCCGGAAAATGTTATTAGCCTGTCGCCGCGTTATTTATATGACCGCGAACAGGCCCGACAAAAACGGCTGCTGCATGAAGAACCGGTATTTCATTGCATCCGTTGTCAAAAACCGTTTGCCACGCAAAAAATGATCGACACCATTACCGCTAAATTAAAAGACCATCCGATGTTTCAGGATGGTCGGCTTGACCATTTAAAAATGTGTGAAGACTGCCGCGTCAAAGCGCAGTTCCGTCGGGGATAACGATGCAAGATGATCAACAAGACACCGCGCAGTGGCGTGCGCAAATTTATGCCTTACTGGCGATTCTATTGGCTAAACCGGCCGATGCTGACCTGCTTGGCAATATCGCTGCCTTAAAAGTCGAGTCCCCTGGTGCGGTGATGGGTATCGCCTGGCAGCAATTAATT
>CAMPHB010000270.1 GCA_946885755.1 uncultured Methylophaga sp.
TAACATTACGGACACGTTGTTGCTGATCTTCAAAATAACGATGTTCATCAACGGGTTTCAGACCATCCATTTCAATATGATTGAGATGCTGCAAAACCATGGCACCGGTTAATAAATCGCCCTGTAATGCCGGAAAAGCATTGCCCTGATATTGCAGCAGACCACTGGGGGCGATAGACGGTATATAAACTTTTACGGCGTTGTCCATGCCTTTAACTTGTTTTTCACCAACCGCGACCGGCGCCCAGTATTCTTTGCCATGAGAGGCTTCTGGCCAGCCATAGTTTTTGCCAGCTTTAATCAGATTAATTTCATCGCCGCCGCGCGGGCCGTGTTCAATTTCCCATAAAGTATCGGTTTGCCGGTTATAAAACATGCCTTGCGGATTGCGGTGACCATAGCTCCAGATCTCTGGATGCACATTATCCTGACCAACAAACGGATTATCATCAGGCACGCTGCCATCAAGTTTCAGGCGCAGAATTTTGCCATTATGGCGTGATAAGTCCTGGGCCTGATCCTGTTCACCACGATCGCCGATGCCAAAAAACACATGGCCATGATTATCAAACACTACCCGGCTGCCGTAATGCTGGCCTTTACCGGTGCGGGAATCAGTCACCAGTAAATCCTGCCAGTCACTTAACGATTCGCCATTCAGCTTGGCACGTGCCAGCGTAGTGGCACCCTGACCGTCGACATCTTTGCTATAGGTGAAAGAAATCCAGCCACTATCGGCAAAATCGGGCGGGGTGGCGACATCAAGAAAACCGCCCTGACCACTGGTATTAATATCATCGGGGATACCGCTGATACGGGTTTTTTCAGCATTACGGATATCAACGCGGTTTAATGCACCGGCTTTATTGGTCACCAAAATATGATGGTCATCAATAAAGGTCATGCCCCAGGGGATACCTAAACCCTCGCCGACTGTTGTGACCTCAAGTTTGTCGGTATCCAGAGGGGCTGCCTGTAGCGAACCGATTAATGCGCTAAGACCGATAGCAAGCAAATGTTGGCGTAACTTCATCATCAACTCCAGTTAAGAACTGCAAGACAACATAGAACAGCCGGGTTTTTGCCGCGCCCAATCAGGGCGTTTACCAGCATAATCATCATATTCGGGCTGTTCATCGTAAGGTTTACGCATGATTTCCAGCAGTTTCCATACTTCGCTGAAATCATTTTGTTCAGCTTTATCAATGGCTTGTTGTGCTAAATAATTACGCAGCACGTATTTGGGATTAACGCGGTTCATGGCGATTTTGCGATCGGCATCACTGATACCATCTTGCTGCACACGCTGCTGGTACTGGCGCAGCCAGCCAACAATGTCGGCTTTATCGGCCTGACTCAGACTATCCGGGGCATAAAACGCATCATTAACAATCGCCAGCAATTCAGCATCAGACTGATTGTCTGTTTCACAAGGGAGTTCGGCCAGTCTGCGATAAAAAATCGTCATATCGGTTTCAGTCAGCAGCAAGATTTTTTGCAGCTGCTGATTGAGCTCGTGATCGGCCTCACCGTTGTATTTTTTCAGACCCAGCTTGTCGGCGCGCATTTGTTGCCATTTATCGGTATAAAAATCGACAAAATCATTGAGGATCTGCCGCAATGGTTCGGCATCTTCAATCAGTGGATAAATGGCGTTACCCAGCTGAAATAAATTCCACTGGGCGATCTGAGCCTGATGGCCAAAGCGGTAGCGTTTGCCGGTCGCATCGGTGGTGTTGGGGGTCCAGTCGGGATCGTAATTATCAATCCAGCCATAGGGACCGTAATCAATGGTCAGACCAAGAATCGAGGTATTGTCGGTATTGAGCACACCATGGACAAAACCAACCCGCATCCAGTGCACAACAAGCGTCGCGGTACGCTCACAAACTTCCTCAAACCACTTCAGATAAGTTTCGGTACCGGGCTCACCCAGATGCGGAAAATGATTGCGTATAGTGAAGTCAACCAGCCTGCGTAAATTATCAATATCATCGCGGGAACTGAAAATTTCGTAACTGCCAATCCGTAAAAATGACGGTGCTACGCGGCAAACGATAGCGCCCGGTTCGGCTTTGCGCCGGCCGTCATAAAACATATCGCGGATCACCTGTTCGCCGGTGCCGACCAGACTTAATGCCCGGGTGGTGGGAATACCAAGGTGAAACATGGCTTCACTGCATAAAAACTCACGCACCGAGGATCGCAAAACGGCGAGTCCGTCGGCACTGCGTGAATAAGGTGTTTCGCCGGCACCTTTGAGCTGCAGGGTTTGCAGTACCCCGTGCCGATCTTCAACTTCACCCAGATTGATGGCCCGGCCATCGCCTAGCTGACCGGCCCAGTTACCAAACTGATGACCACCGTAACACTGAGCATGTGGCTGCATACCGGGCAATAATTCATTGCCTGCAAACACATTAGCGAATTGTTTTGCTTCGCAGTCATGCGGGCTGAGACCAATATCAGCGGCCATTTCCGGTGAATAAGCAATCAGGTAGGGCGCGGCAACCGGTGTTGGATTAACAAAGGTATAGCAGGCAGCAAGTACCTGACGGCGGACATTTTCAGTGTCCGGATCAGCTGGCAGTTCGCGTACAAAGCGGTTATTGAAATGCAGGCTCAATAAGGCTTCGCCGCGGGTATCGTTGGGGTTGATGTCTGTAGGTATATTCATATCAGCCATTACAACAAATTGCTGCCGGCAATAACACCGGCAGATGCTAGGGCTTATTTATCTTTCAAATCCACCACTGCTGGTGGCTATTTTTGTGTCCAGCGAGGCGGAAATCGCGCCGTGTAGTTATTCTACATCAGCGATTGACAACGCAGTCGGACGCAAAAATAGTCCCAGCCCTTCGGGTTGTGGCTGAAAA
>CAMPHB010000271.1 GCA_946885755.1 uncultured Methylophaga sp.
TCACTGACCAATGCTTTCAATGTACCGTGCTCAGTGGGGACAAACGTAAAACGAATACTTGGATCTTCACTGACTGAAATACCGGTATCAACTTTAAATAAAGACTTGTCGTTGTACTGAATTTCAACATCTTTCACGTAATGCGCTTCAATGTACTTACGGTTTTTCTGATCATATTGCAGACCACTGTAATTAGGATGGCTGACAATCACCTGTGCCTGAACCGGCTCACCGATAGTCGGCTGACGCATTCTGATCTGCATTTTGCCTAAACGGGCCATTGCCGCTTCAGCATCTTTACCGGCTGGTGCACTGCAACCACCAGATGCTTTCACGAACTTGCTAACCATATGCATGGAACCATCATTCATTTCGGCAATGACCCGCATATCGGTGTACTGATCCACCCGCACCCGCGTACCAATTTCGACATCGGTCATTTCCGGGGTGAGATGAAAATTTGCCGAATAAGGTTCGGGATTATTATCAATAATCAAATGTAAATTTTTGACATATTTTTCGGCTGTTTGTGGCTGTAGTAGTTTGATAGTGATGGGCACAATCGCTGCATCCTCAGCCCGTTTTGGTGCATCCAATGCAATCAGATCATCAGCATTTTCACGAATGTCTTTACCTTCAAAGTGGATTTCTTTGATGATAGGCCACATCGGTTCTTTTGGCGTCGCTGATTGTACAGGGTGAACGGCCAGCATCAGTCCCAGACTGAGGCTTAAAATTGTTATAAATCGACCGAGCATAGTTCTCTCTCCTAGTTTTATTCCCACTCCAATTCAACGAATGCAGCGGTGACATTTCGACGGTGATATTGGTCGAAGAGTTCCCAGTTTTGACGCTCTGAAAGCCCCACTGTTACAGTTGCTTCTTCAATTGTGCCGAGATCATTGATAACGATGCGAATTTCTTCACGCACCGTCGTTAAATAAGCCAGTAATTTGTCCCAGTCAGCAGCTTCGCCAATGGCCGCAGGACCGTGGCCGGGAATGACTGCTTTATAAGATGCCGATTGCAATTGCTCAAGCACTTCAATCCAGCCATTAATGCTGCCATCAATGGCCGGGATCCGCTCGCGGAACAGTAAATCACCGGTCCACAATGTTTGCGTTTGTTTATCCAGCACCGTTAAGTCATGGTCGGTATGGGCTGTCGAATAAGCTGTTAACAACAATTTCCGGCCCCCCAAATCAAGTGTCAGCGGTTTATCAGGACTGACCAATGTATCGGCAGCAATAAATTCTGTACCGGTATAAGCCTTGCCGAGGCTGTCAGCAAAATTGCGGGCGTAATGACTTTGCCGGCTGGCCAGTGCCGCCGGTAATTTTTCGTGGCCGACAAAAGTGGGCTTGTCATCCAAAAATGCGGCATTACCTAATATATGATCAGGATGCACATGGGTGTTGATGACATAACAGACCGGTAAATCGGTGATTTCCCGCATTGACTGATGTAAAAGCTCGCCTTCGCGGTAGCTGCCGCCACTGTCGATAATCGCCACGCAGTTTTCACCGACAACAAAGCCGACATTGGCAATAGCGCCGATATTATCTTCGTTGGCATCTTCATGCACACCCTGATGAAAATAAACGCCATCAGCGACTTGCTGCACAACATAATCATCATCGGTAACGGCACAGGCAGCGGAAGTAAATCCCAGTAGCGCTATGATCCAAAAAGCTTTCATAAAATCGCAATCCTTAAATTTAATGACCCGTAATGCTGCTCAAGAGTTAACGGTGTACTTAGCCGGACTGGATAGCAAAAAAGCGGCCAGCCATGGCAATGGTGTCAGATTAATAAGCCCTAGCTGGTACAATAACGCACTTTTCCAGCAGACTTCCAGCAGAGACATTGAACATGACTATCCGTACCCGTTTCGCCCCCAGCCCAACCGGCTATTTGCATGTTGGCGGTGCCCGCACGGCTTTATTTTCATGGTTATATGCCCGCCGTCATGGCGGCACTTTTGTATTACGTATTGAAGATACCGATCTGGAGCGATCCAGCGAGGAATCAGTCAATGCAATCTTGGAAGGCATGACCTGGCTGGGACTTGAATATGACGAAGGTCCGTTTTACCAGACACAACGCTTTGATCGTTATAAAGAAGTCATTGAACAATTATTGGCGCAAGGCGATGCTTATCACTGCTATTGTTCAAAAGAAGAATTAGAAGTCATGCGTGAACAACAGCGGGAAAATAAAGAAAAACCACGTTATGACGGCCGCTGCCGGCATCGTCAACAACCGCTTGCCGGCGTACAGCCAGTGGTGCGTTTCAAAAACGCCACAGAAGGTACTGTCAAATTCATTGATGCCATCCGCGGCGAGGTTACCTTTAATAATAATGAACTCGATGATCTCATCATTGCGCGTTCGGATGGCACGCCGACCTATAATCTGACGGTCGTGGTAGATGATCTGGATATGAGCATGACACACGTTATCCGTGGTGATGATCATATTAATAACACACCGCGACAGATCAATATTTTCAAAGCACTTGGTGCGCAGCCACCGGTTTACGGACATGTACCCATGATTCTGGGTGATGATGGTGCCCGTTTATCGAAGCGTCATGGTGCCGTCAGTGTGATGAGCTATCGGGATCAGGGGTATTTGCCTGAAGCGCTACTTAACTATTTAGTCCGGCTTGGCTGGTCGCATGGCGATCAGGAAGTTTTTTCACTGGATGAAATGGTGCAATTGTTTGAGATAAGTGATGTCAATCGGGCAGCATCGAGTTTTAATACCGAGAAACTGTTGTGGTTAAACCAGCACTATATTAAGAATAGTCCGTCTGAACATGTTGCCCATCATTTAAGCTGGCATCTCGGACAGCTTGATATTGATCCGTCAC
>CAMPHB010000272.1 GCA_946885755.1 uncultured Methylophaga sp.
CATCCAGCCCGACCGATGTGTTGAGTGAATAACCCTCAAAACTACTGCCCGGTAATACACCGTCATCCGGGTTGTAACGCTTGTTGTAATCCTGAACCCCAAGGCCTACGTAATAATCCCAGCCATCAAATTTTTGTCCAGCGCCACCATATACATTAGTTTCACCGGAGTTTTCGATTTTGTGTGGGTTAAAGCTGTATTGCGTGACGAAATCGAGTTCCAATTCTTCAGATTTAGCACGTCTGGTTTGCAGGTTGATAGCACCGCCCGGAGCACCGGCACCAAACAACGCCGTTGCGCCTCGCAGCACTTCGACACGTTCAATAGCAAATGGCGATAGGCCGAAAAGGCTGCTGCAGCTAGACCGTCGCAAATTATCATTGGTCGGCACACCGTTAATCAAAAACTGAGCCTGGCGTCCCCGGATATTGGTCCGGCAGCCAGAACGAAACTCCTCCTGGCTGGTAGTCAGTCCCGGCACCAGCACATCTAGATTTTCCAGGATATTGGTGCTGACTGCTTGCTGCTGCTGAAGTTCTGGCTCTTCAATTAGTGATACGGATGTCGGCAATTCTGAAAATGCCCGGGGTGTTCGCGAACCGGTTACCGTAAAACTCTCAAGATTTACATTTTCCTCAATCGACGGATCAATCGCAGAAGATTGCGATGTCTTGTCTTCGGCATAAGCATTAAAAGATGCGAGGGCGAGAATGATACTTAGCGGTAGTTTCCTGAGGCGGCGGTTCATGGCAATTCCTGAATGTTTAACGAGATAGCCGCCGAATCATACGATCATGAAACAATGTTGTAAACAATAATGATTCGTATTTAATGAATGAGCAACTTCGGCAATCAGAAATCTAAACTCCTCGTGATTCAGAGAGCAGACTTCGCAGGTTTCGTATGCAAACTCCAGTGTAATACCCGCAAAAATACCTCAGACACAAAAAAGCGGCTAGCCGAAATTCCGCTAACCGCTTGATTTTATTGGTGGGCCCACCAGGACTCGAACCTGGGACCAAGGGATTATGAGTCCCCTGCTCTAACCAACTGAGCTATAGGCCCGAAGCAGATTAGCTGTCTGAGTCGAGGAAACTTCTCAGTTGGTCTGAACGGGACGGATGCCGCAGTTTACGCAGTGCTTTGGCTTCGATTTGACGGATCCGCTCACGGGTGACGTCAAACTGTTTGCCGACTTCTTCCAGCGTGTGATCGGTATTCATATCAATACCAAAGCGCATGCGCAGCACCTTGGCTTCTCGCTCGGTCAGGCCGTTTAAAACGCCCTGCGTGGCTTCACGCAGACCTTCAATAATGGCTGAGTCAGCCGGTGACATCACGTTGATATCTTCAACGAAATCACCCAGATGAGAGTCTTCATCATCGCCGATTGGGGTTTCCATCGAAATCGGTTCTTTGGAGATCTTCAGCACTTTACGGACTTTATCTTCCGGCATTTCAACACGCTCAGCCAGCTCATCCGGGGTCGGTTCACGGCCCATTTCCTGCAACATTTGCCGGGCAACACGATTGAGTTTGTTAATGGTTTCAATCATGTGCACTGGAATACGGATGGTGCGCGCCTGATCGGCAATTGAGCGGGTGATTGCCTGACGAATCCACCAGGTAGCATAAGTCGAGAATTTGTAACCGCGCTGGTATTCAAATTTATCAACCGCTTTCATCAGGCCGATATTGCCTTCCTGAATCAGGTCGAGGAATTGCAGACCGCGGTTGGTGTATTTTTTGGCAATGGAGATAACCAGACGCAGGTTGGCCTCAACCATTTCTTTTTTGGCTCGGCGGGCTTTAGCTTCGGCAATCGACATTTGCCGGCTGATTTCTTTAATTTC
Source organism: uncultured Methylophaga sp. (assembly GCA_946885755.1). The sequence continues at coordinate 1,854 of CAMPHB010000272.1, forward strand.
AGAAATGCTTAAACCGCGATCCTCAGCGATTTCAGCCAGTTTTTGTTGGGCGGCCAGAATATCGTCATGATGTTTTTTGATAGTCGAAGAATAATGTTTTTTGGCACGAATAAATTTATCAGCCCACTCCAGATTGCTTTCATTACCTTGGAAAGAGTCAATAAAATCACGGCGATTCATGCGCGCATCTTCAACAACGATGTCCATGATGATTTTTTCTTGCTTACGGACTTCGTCGATAGTCTCTGACATCAGGTTGTTGAGATAAATCAGCGTTTTTGGCGTCAGTTTGAATTCCATAAACAGGTTACTGGCCTGTTCACGGGCTTCGGTCATGGCATCGCCTTCTGTTGCCAGCACGTTTTTGTAGGCATCGCGTAACGCGGTAAAACGGACACGCGCTTCTTCGGGATCGATTTCACCAGAATCGTCGTCATCATCACTGACGGCGTTATCGTCATCGTCGTCATCGTCGTCGCTGTCGCTGTCATCGCTATCACTGGTGACGGTATCGTCATCGTCGTCGTCACTGCTTTCGATATTTTCTTCCGGCGCGACAAAACCGCGGATCAGTTCGTTAAGACGCATTTCGCCGGCTTCAACGGCATCAAAAAATTCTAAAAATGAGGCAATACATGGCGGATAAGTCGATAACATCAGCAGGCTTTCGCGCAGACCGGCTTCGATACGTTTGGCGATAACGATTTCGCCTTCGCGGGTCAGCAGTTCGACACTGCCCATTTCCCGCATGTACATGCGCACCGGATCGGTGGTGCGGCCAAATTCACCGTCAGAACTTGCCAGCACAGCGGCAGCTTCGTCGTCAGATACTTCATCATTGGAGGCGGCGGCTTCAGCCAGACGCTCCATTTCATCAGTATCCATGCCGTCTTCGTGGACCATGATACCGAGGTCACTGAACATGCTGACAATATCTTCGACCTGATCCGCATCAACTAAATCTTCGGGAAGATGATCGTTGATCTCACCATAAGTGAGATAACCGCGCTCTTTCCC
>CAMPHB010000273.1 GCA_946885755.1 uncultured Methylophaga sp.
GATCTGGTATTGGCATTAGCACCTTTGACCATGGCGGCTTTGTCGTCGATGGTGGACTGGCAGAAAACAGTGTGCTGCCACCGATGCTGGTAAATATGCCATTTCCGGCTGACTGGCGGATTTTGCTAATTTTTGACCGGCAATATCAGGGTGTGCATGGTGAAGCTGAACGTCAGGCATTCCGGCAGTTGCCTGATTTCCCACAAGCGCACAGTCAGGCTATTTGCCAGCTAACGCTGATGCAGTTACTTCCGGCGCTGGCAGAAACCAATATTGCGGCGTTTGGCAGCGCTGTTACCGACATTCAGGCGTTGATCGGTGAACATTTTGCACCGATTCAAGGGGGTATTTTTACCAGCCCGCGTGTTGCCCAGCTGCTGCAACAAGCCCGTGAATCCGGCCATCAGGGTATTGCCCAAAGTTCGTGGGGCCCAACCGGTTGCGTCTTTGTTGACAGCGAACAGCGTGCACAACATTTACAGCAACAATTACAGGATTACTGCGCTCGGCATAATGCGCTTGACGGTATTGTTATTCAGATAAGCGAAGCCGCCCATCATGGGGCGCAGATCCGCCAGCTGAAGGCGCCCAATACAATTTCTCAATTAAGGAGTCATCATGGCTAAACGTTCCATTATTCATATGCTTAACCCGATGAAGTATAACAGTCCGTTTGATATCAATATGGCGCTTGATGCCGGCTATGATGTGCTGATGCCATACAACAATGTCGAGCTGAAAGAAGTCGCCGGACTGGTTCAGGATGCAATTTTTTCGCGTGGCCCCGCCGGCGTTAAAATGACCAGCATGTTTATCGGTGGCCGTGATATCGGTCTGGCAATGGACATGCTGGAAACTGCCAAAAAAGCCATGTCGCCACCATTTGAAATCTCAGTCTTTGCTGATCCCAGCGGCGCATTTACCACCGCCGCGGCGCTGGTCGCCTGCGTTGAAAGGGAACTGAAAAAACACTTTAATCAGGATTACAAAGACTGTCGTGCGGTGGTGTTTGGCGGTACTGGCCCGGTCGGTCTGGCTACGGCCGTGATCGCGGCCCAGCAAGGCGCCGATACTACCATTGTTGACCACTTTTCCATTGATACCGCGCTGGAATTCGCCGCCGAAGCCAAAAAACGTTATGGCGTAACATTGCGCGCCACCACGGCCGCATCGGATGCTGACAAAGCCCGTTTGCTGTCTAATGCTGATGTGGTTTTCTGTACTGCCAAAGCCGGTATTCAGGTGTTGAATGCCTCGGTACTCGGTGATGCAAAGCAGCTTAAAGTTGCCGGTGATGTTAATGCCGTCGCGCCACTGGGCATCGAAGGTGTTGAATTAATGGATAACGGCACACCACTGAAACTGGCCAGCCAATGTCCGGATGCGGTCGGTATCGGTGCGCTGGCTGTTGGTAATGTTAAATACAAGCTGCAACAGGCGTTGTTAAGAGAAACCCTGGAAAGCGATAAGCCGGTTTATCTGGACTTTCGTAATGCCTTTGACGGCGCCCGCAAACTGGTCTGATCAAACGAAACCGCTGATTCTGATAGCCGCTCAAAGTGGCCGGTTTTTAGCACAAATCGCTGCCCGGGCCGGTTATCCGGTCCGGGTAGCCGATCAGTTTGCGGATACTGATACACTGGCGATCGCCGAAAAGCACCAGCTGCTGCCGGATTTTAGCCAGCTCACTGAGCGCCAATTTCTTAATTTCATCATCGCGCTTGCTGAACATCAGCCAGCCATGCTGATTATCGGTACCGGACTGGAACGGTTTGCCGAGTGTTTGACCAAGCTGCCATCAAACATCAGCGCCGCCAACAATTCTCCGCAAACACTAAACCAGTGCCTGTCGCCACAACACTGGTTTAAGCTGCTTTCGAGCCTTGATATTAATTATCCGGACAGCCAATTTTCTGCGCCCGGCGATATTGAAGATTATTTGCAAAAACGTGCCCGTCATTGGGGTGGCAGTCATATTCAACCGGCGGCTCAGCCAACACTGACAAACGATGTTTATTACCAGCAAAAAATCGAAGGCCGCAACGCTTCGGTGACCTTTATCGCCGATGGCCGGCAAGCCCGGCTGATAAGTCTCAACCAGCAGTTTTGCCGGGCGGTTGCACAAGCGGATTATCGGCTACTGGCTGTTAGCAATGTACTGAATTTGCAAAAATCACAACAACAAAAGCTGTCCGATATCTGCCAAAAACTAACTGAAAACCTGGCATTACGCGGCTTTCAGTCGCTGGACTTTATCATTGATACGGTGGGTGAAATCTGGATATTGGAGCTTAACCCCAGACCCAGTGCTTCTTTACAATGCCTGCCTGACGACTGGCCTTTATTGGACTGGCATTTACAAGCCTGTCAGGGAAAGCTGCCGGCGCTTGAAGATTTTCCGGCGGCACCGGCCCGGCTTTGGTATTGCTGCTACGCTACAGCCGTTCTGACCATACCCGCACAGTTTAACTGGCCTGCTTACGCGGCGGATTTACCGGCAGAGGGCACTGTTATTGATAAAGATCAGGTAATTTGCAGTCTGCTGTTACCTCACCAGAAGCAAAGTGATCTCAGCGTTGGTCAACAAACGGCAACACAGTTGCGATTACAATTGCAAAACACGCTTGAAAAGCCGTTAAATAGCGCCATATAAGAACTCAGTTATTTTTGGAGACTGTTTCATGAAACGCATTTTGTTATATCTCGGTACCAATATTGCCGTTTTGGCTGTGCTTAGTTTCACCATGCGTCTGCTGGGCATCGATGGCATGCTCAATGAACAAGGCGGGCTGGATATGAATGCGCTGCTGATCATGGCAGCCGTGATAGGCTTCAGTGGTTCTTTTATTTCACTGCTGATTTCCAAGTGG
>CAMPHB010000274.1 GCA_946885755.1 uncultured Methylophaga sp.
CCAATACTTTATTGAGGCCGCGTCGGCTTTTGCCAGTGGCCACACCTAACAACACATTTTGGCTGGCCAGTTTGTGCAAAATATTGACAGCATTATCAAATAACGGTGCTTCAAAGGGATGATGCAGCCAGATTTGCCGGTAGGTTTCAGCCAGATTTTGCGCATCGGCCGGTGAGCTTTGCGGGTAAAGGGTTTTGACTGCTTCGGGCAGCCCGAGGCCGATAATGTGACTGATTTGCTGGTCATTCAAAACCGGCATTTTTAGTTGTTGGATCGCTTCACGCATACAAAACACAATGTGGGCGGTGGAAGCCATCAGCGTACCGACCCAGAAAAAAACGATCAGCGAATAGGGCATAGTTATTTCAATTGTCCGATAAAAAGTTGTAAATCAGCCGGCAGCGGTGCTTCCAGCTGCAGGCGTTGTTCGTCGCGGGGGTGCGCAATATTCAGCCGCCAGGCATGTAAAAACATTCGGCCAAGGCCGGCTTGTTTGAGCTGTTTATTAAAATCACGCTGACCGTATTTGCTGTCACCGGCCACCGGATGACCGCTTGATGCGGCATGCACCCGGATTTGATGGGTGCGGCCGGTAAACAGTTTAACTTCCATTAACTGACAGTGAGCAAACGTTTGCCGGACGATAAACTGCGTTTTTGCCTGTTTGCCGGCTGTGTCCACGACCACCATATTTTCGCCACCGATGACGGTATTTTTCTGCAGCGGTTTATCGACAATCATGTCATTTTGCGGCCAATGGCCGCAGGTCAGCGTTAAATAACGTTTATCAATATCGCTGCCACGCATCTGGTTTTGTAAATGCAGCAAGGCATCACGGCGTTTGGCGACCAGCAGACAACCTGAGGTATCACGATCCAGCCGGTGCACCAGTTCCAGAAAAGTCGCTTCAGGCCGCAGTTTTTTCAGTGCTTCGATGACGCCGGTCTGGATCTGCGTGCCGGCATGCACGGCAAGACCTTGCGGCTTGTTTAACGCGAGCAGCCAGTCATCTTCGTAGAGGATTTGTTCATGGAGCACTTGTGCCAGACTGTCGCTGACATGCACGTTGTCAGTTTTTTCGGCAACGCGTAGTGGCGGCACACGGACTTCGTCACCGGCCTGTAATTTATAGGTTTGTTTGATGCGGCCCTTGTTGACCCGCACTTCACCTTTACGCAGTGCGCGGTAAATGCGGCTTTTGGGTACACCTTTTTCCAATGTAATCAAAAAATTATCGATCCGCTGGCCGGCATGTTCAGCGCCGATGGTAATAAATTGAACGCTTGGGAATTTTTGGGCGGGGTCGGCCATGACATCAGAACTTTATTTGCTTGCTGACAGCGCACCGTACTGCTATATTCGTTGGTTGGTCTGTCCGGAAAATGCATTCAGTATACTGACTTTTCACAAAACAGGCCGGAAATACCACGTCGCGCCCTGACAATAAACAGGTTGATGCGGCGGATCCGAAACGAATTATACGACGCTGAACAGGGGTTCAGTGACAAAGGGGCCCGACAGTCGGGCCTGACATGAGAACAAATGGTTCCCACGTCCCGGCGACAGCACAACAAACAGCACAAATTGTAGCGGGCAGGGCGGCAAATAATAATCAAAGCACAGGCTGATGGCAGCTTGATTGCAAACAGACTGCAGAACCCTATTGCAGCGTAAAGAAAACTGACTGATGACGCGCCGGCCAGCGAGAAAAGCCGGACCGGGCGCGCAAACAAATTGATTATTTTGCAAGTGCAGCTTATCTGCATGTCCACCCGTGTGACTGCATGTTTCATGCGGCATGCCAAGGGATGTGTGAGCCTCTAATCTGAGGTTTATGCATGAAACGTATTTTAATTAACGCAACCCACGAAGAAGAGTTGCGTGTAGCGATGGTCGACGGCCAGCGCTTGTTTGATCTGGATATCGATACACCCTCTCGCGAACAGAAAAAAGGCAATATTTACAAAGGCAAAATTACCCGCGTTGAACCCAGTCTGGAAGCGGTGTTTGTCGAATATGGCTCTGAACGGCAGGGTTTTTTACCGCTTAAAGAAATCGCCAAAGAATACTTCCGCCCAGGCAAAGGCGACGCTGACAGCAATGGTCGTGTAAACGTCCAGGATGTGCTGTCAGTCGGTCAGGAACTGGTCATCCAAATCGAAAAAGAAGAACGCGGCAACAAAGGTGCGGCGCTGACCACTTTTATCAGTCTGGCCGGCCGTTATCTGGTGCTGATGCCCAATAGCCCGCGGGCTGGCGGTATTTCCCGCCGTATTGAAGGTGATGAGCGTGCTGAATTACAAGAAGCCCTGCGCTCACTGGAAATTCCTGATGGCATGGGCATGATTGTCCGTACCGCCGGTGTTGGCAAACAGCCGGAAGAACTGCAGTGGGATCTGGAATATCTGCTGCAATTGTGGACCGCCATTGATACCGCCACCAAAGACCGTCCGGCGCCATTTCTGGTTTATCAGGAAAGCAATATCATTATCCGCGCGCTGCGCGATTACTTGCGTAAGGATATCGGCGAAATTCTGGTTGATTCGCCTGAGGTGTATCAAACCGGTTATGACTTTATGCGCATGGTCATGCCGCATGACTTAAGTAAATTCAAGCTGTATCAGGACAAAGTGCCGCTGTTCACCCGCTATCAGGTGGAGAGCCAGATCGAGAGTGCGTTCCGCCATGAAGTACGGTTGCCATCGGGTGGCGCACTGGTCATCGATCCGACTGAAGCTTTGATTTCGATTGATGTTAACTCGGCGCGGGCCAACAAAGGCGGCGATATTGAGGAAACGGCTTTCAATACCAACTTAGAAGCTGCCGAAGAAATCGCCCGTCAATTACGG
>CAMPHB010000275.1 GCA_946885755.1 uncultured Methylophaga sp.
GGCGTTAACTGGCCAAAATGCGTCAGCTGCTCCGCCAGTGTGTTTTGCTTTAGTTGTAATTGCGCCTGCGGCTGCATATGCATCAGGCTGCAGCCACCGCAAACACCAAAATGCGCACATTTGGCGCTTACCCGATCCGCCGATTCACTGAGCACCTCAACCGTTTTGGCTTCATCAAACTTACTGTGCTGACGGGTGTACTGAAAACGTACCGATTCACCCGCCAGTGCACCATCAATAAATACCGTTTTGCCATCTATTCTTGCAATACCCCGGCCATCATGGGCCAGCGTTTCAATAGCTGCTGTGAAAATTTCTCTGGAAACCTGTTGTCTGCGATTTCGCCGCGCCATCTGCGTTTGTCCTGCAATAAAAAAGTCCAGTCACGCACAATACGTAACCGGACTTGAATCTTAAAAAATTATTTTTGTTGCCAGCTGCCGTTTTGCTGATACCACCAGCCGTTGGCGGCATTACTGATCCAGCGACGGGCAAAGGTTTCCTGAATATCGGCCTGCCATTCGGGATGACCGTTAGCACGGGCGATTTCAGCATACAAGGCTTTACGATCCTGATTTTCTTCAGCAATCAGGCTGTTAATCACATTACGATCTTTAAGGGCGACCGCTTTAGCATCCCGTAATGCAATCAGACCATCCTGAGTTAGACCAATCGCACCACTTTGATAAAACGGCTGGAGCTGGTCGTGACGGGCTTTCATTTTATTCTGCAGCGCATTAATAGCCGGTGAATTAATATTAATATCAGCCTGCGCCTGTGCCGTTGGTACTAACCAGTTCAACAGTTGCATCGCTACCGGCAGATCCTGATTGGTACGGCTTTGTGGCTCAGTTGCTGGCGTATTAGCAGCATCTTCACCCCAGACATCTTCAATGATCCTATCGGCGGCTTTTTCGGCGGCAGCTTCCGGAAAATAAATATTGATGGTGACACAGGACATTAAGATCAGCAGCGCCAAAACACTGGCAAATTGATTTACAACACGCATAGTTTTGCTCCTATTCAATTATCGGTCCGTCACTGTTTTGCACCGCTTTTAGCCGGGCCAGCAGATCTGGCCAATCAACGCGGCGGGTATAACCTTTGACGTTAATCCACGGCGGTAAGCCGCCGCCTTTGACAATATAATACCCTTGTTCGTCATCCTCGACGCCGCTCATCTGACAAACTTCATTATTGAGCTGGCAGCGAATACCCAGTTTGTCGTAAGAAAAGTCATCAAAAAACCGTAAAAAACTGCGTGACATGACACCGCTGGCACCGCCGCCGATTTGCGATAAATTATCCACCGCCCGCTGACTGATCCGCCGTTTACCGGGATCTTGCGACGCTGTAGCAAAGCGGGCATCAAACTGCACCGGTCGCCAGTTTAACAGCCGTAAATCAGCGATTTGCCCATTGAGCCGGCCACTGATTTTGCCAAAGTCAAAGGTTCGGGTCAGCAGTTCCAAATCCAGCCGCTGCATATCCATATTGGCGGTCAGTTGCGGCAAACTGCCCAACGGTGATTGCAGCTGCAAATCGGTGATTATCGTGGTGCCATCAAAGACTTTGACTTGCAAAGCCCCGTCAATATCAATTTGCTGATCCCGATAACTGACTTTAGGGATCACACCCGATAGTTTGCCATCCATTTCCGGCCAGCCAAGCGCCTGTGTCAGTGATTGCATTGACAACGGTTTCAGCAGACCTTCAAATTGCCAGCGGCTGTCGTCAGGGGCATATTGATAATTGAATGCACTGATTTGCAAAGCGCCGTCCAATAACGGTAAATCCAGTGTTTGCGTTAAAGTCAGCTGACTTTCACTCACCTCCGCCTGCAATTGGCTGGCAGCAATAGGCAGTGCGCCCACGGTGATTTGTTGCCAGCTTAAGTCCACTGGCAATGCTGTTTTACTGCTGGTCCAGGCAAACCGGCCATCCAGGCCATTAATGGCAAAACGACCCACTGTATCGGTGATGTTAAGTTGTTGTAAATCAGCTTGTAAGGTTACCTGTCCCGCTTGCCACTCGAGTTGACCGCCAATTGCGCCACTACTTTCTAAATTCGCCACTGCCGTGCCTGGCACAAAGGGTTGTAACCACCACTGATAAATTGACTGTAGCGGACTGGGCTTAAGTGACAAGCGCAATGACTTTAGCTGATTTTGTTCAATAGTTGCGCCGCCCGCAACCGACATAACCTCCTGCTGACGAAAAGTAATGTCATCAAATTGTAAGCGTTGACTGGCCGTTTCCATTGATCCGTTAACGGCCAATCGCACGGGTGTTTGCTGGAAATCGATAAACACCGGTGACCAGTAACCCTGACCTTTGTTAACTGCCAGATCAGCTTGAAATTGCCAGTCCTGCTGATGACTGGCGGTTAAGTCCAGCGACAAATCAAGTGATTCGGCTACCCGCTCACCATTGGTATCACTGAAGCTAAGATCCGGACTGTTTAATTGCAGATCAGCCGTTTTTAACTGCGCCCCATTGCCCTTTAAATTGGCCTTACCGGAGATATGACCGGCAAGCTGCCAGTCGGCGACATTACTCAGATCCACATCCGGTAAAACTTGCGGCACTAAGGCTAATAATGTCGCCAGATTGGCTTGCTGACTATCAATATCCGCCTGCCAGCCTTGTTGATTCACATACAAATCGAGATCAAACCGGCCGTCAGCCAATGCCAAATCAGTCAGCTGTACCTGGTAATCGGCTATTTCGGTATTGGCGGTAAATTCGATGGTCAGTTGCTGTTTGCCAAAAATGGCATGGGAAAACTGTAACTGGCCTTGCTGACATTGCCACAATCCGGCGGCGATCTTAAAT
>CAMPHB010000276.1 GCA_946885755.1 uncultured Methylophaga sp.
ATCAAGAGGTCTTTGCGAAGCCGGTGATATTGAAAGCGAATGCGATTGTCAGGATTGGCGCGGCCTTGTGCTTCATCAATTAATGCACTGAGGCCATCCAGTTCGTGTACCAGTTTGGCGAGGCTTTCTCGCTCAGCGTAGTTGTTCGCACTGGCTATGGTCGAAACGGCCATTGTTGCAATAAGAAAAAGGGGCTTTAGCATTTTTGTCTTTTCTCACGAGATTTACTGATGTGTGAGAAAGTCTGCCCAAGCCCCTCTTTGCAAACAATGAATAACCGGATATTGGTCCGAGCCGGTTATCAGATGTACTTCTTGAATAGGTATGTCACCATGAAAATACCAATACCGAATAGCAAGGCAAACGGTAAGATCACAGCATTAGGATGTATGGATATTGGGAAAGCAAGATAGACCACCCAAGGCGCGATAAAGCAAATCGGTATCCACCGTTTTGCATGATGGTAAAGGCCGGCGTGTTCTCGGCCGACAGACCATTTTCGGATGTCTCGTTGAACTAATCCCTCAACAGCTGCAACCACAGCAAAAATAAAAAAAGCCGGTAGTGCCAGAGTGAGTATGGCCAGCCTTATCGCAAAGACCTGCGTGATATAGACAGCAGCCAAGACATGTTCAGCAATCATCTTCATGAAACTACCCGCTGTTGTGTCACCAAAATCGGATTTCAAAAAAGACATGATGCCGGTCTTTTCGTACATGACATTGTGCATGCTTGCCGCGAAATTCTCGGCATACTCAACCGGTCGCTGCACAATCAGACTTTGCTGAAAATCTTTATTGAGATAAGCAAGTTCGCTGTTCACCATTTGTTTACTGTGATTGGCGCCTTCTTCCTTCCATGCCGTATTCATCCCAATCCATTCGGTGATGATTGACATAACAAGGGCAAAAAACAGCCACATGGCCATCGTTAAGATTCTGCCTATCCAGGTGCCAATAAAGCCCTTCTTGGCGCGTGGGTTATTATCCTGTGCCATCTATTCAATCCACCATGTCTCGCCAGTACGATATGAATCCGCCATATCTCTCGCCATTTCATCGAAATTGGAGGTCATGTAGAGATCGTTTTTCGAGTCGGCCAACGGCACTCGTACTTTCCAGAGATGACCACCACCGGTGAGAATGAACGCCTGACCTTTTGGCAGTGCCATGATGGTTGCAGGTGACAGCAGCGGCGCTTCGGTGAACGTGATCCGGTCTTGTGCGTTCGATGTAAAGTCCACCTCAGAGTCCAGATCTACGGAATCAGATGTACCAGTGACTTCTGTAGCAGCAGCGACTTCGACCATTGGTAACTGATCAGTAAATAGCTCGGCCGTTGCCATTTCTTTTACGCGAAAAATAACTATCGTCCCGAAGTTACCAAGTGCCTGGCCAGCTTTCGCTTGATCACCACGTTACACAATCACGTCAGACATGGGTTGTGTGTAAGCCGTAATTTGCAGGCCTGCACCACCGCCTTTGTTGAGCATGGGCAAGAATTCATCACCCATCAGCTCATTGACCTCATCCGCATGGATGTTGATAGGCGTTTTACTGCCAGAGGATGTGTCCTGGTTGTGAAAGCCCTGCTCTGTGCCGTGTTTGTATATCTCACCAGCAGTGGAAACCAGATCGGCAAACATGGTGTTACCCACTGTGCCGGCAATCGCCATATCTTGTAGTGCGTCCAGCCCGATATAAACCACTTTCTTTTGTCTGATGACCTGACCCCAGCTAAATACAGGGCGATTGTCGTCAGCATCGTTATAGGCCGGAGAGATAAGCTCGGCAATACGGCCAGAAATTAACTTCTCCAATAGTGGCAGACCACTGGCCACGATCTTATCGAAATACGTTTTGTCGTATTCAAATGTTGAACGAAGCCCCATCGCCACCGCATCAAACATCTTCCGGTCCTGAGCAAATTTAATCATGGCGTTGGCCACTTTGTTTTTGCCCCGGAGACTCATCGGTAACATTTTGTCGTTGAGGTTTTCTGCGATCTCTTTTACGTCCTTACGCCAGTCTTTTGCTGCTTCTTTGTCAAACCAAGACGTGTAATAGTCCATGAGTAAGTCATCAATGCTCTGAATGTGCTGTGCGAGCTGGGTATAGTCAGGCCGTCGGCCTAAAGCCACCAGTGCTTGAGCGATAATATTGGTGAATCGCCAGAAAAACTCACGGAAAACATTTGAGTTGCCACCGCTATCGAGCTGATTGGCGGTTCGGGTTGCCACCTCAGTGACACGGTTAAAGTGACCGATACCGTTATAGCGAGCTGAGATGTCTGGAAAACCTAAATGGAATACGATCAATTCGTCTTCCCTGCCGGCAGCCTTGCACTCAGCGATAACCCTGCGCATCAATTCGGCATCACCTTTAGGGTCGAATACTATGGTTATATCCCCACGCCGAATGTCTTGTGTTATCAGCACTTCAGCCATACGGGTTTTACCGACACGGGTGGTACCGAGAACGAGGGTGTGTCCGTTACGCTCCGAGAGTAGTGACACGACTGGTTCTTCATCCCCGCCTACTCCGTGTATTTGCGGCTCACCGCCGATAGGCGGTAATGGTCTGACCGGGTTGTATTTCGAGTCTTTGTTGAATAGATCAGCAAGCTTTGAAAGATAGGGTGTTGACTCCCATTCAAGCTCTTTACGTCTGGCCAGTTGATATAAAGCGCCCGGATTGATGTATTTGCCAGCTGAAGGCTCACGCGTATCTTTTAATCGCTGTGCATGACGCTGACCCCAGCGAAAACCAAGGCCGTAGAACAGGTATTTCCGACTGACCGGTATTTCATTGGGTGCCATTTTGAATAGCAC
>CAMPHB010000277.1 GCA_946885755.1 uncultured Methylophaga sp.
TAAGCTTAGTGTTTATGATTGCCAGCAATGCTTATGTGCGTTTGCAGGGGAAAATGCGTAAAACGTCACATTCCTGAATAATAAAATTATGTTTAAATACAATTACTTTAAATTGAGATAACGCTCATGGCGACTATTCCAGCTTTGCAATCTGCCTATCTCGGCGTCCAGTCCGGTATGCAATCGGCTGCCAGAAGCAGCGCCGAAATCGCTTCGGCTGGTAGCAATGGCGGTGATTTAACCGCACCGCTGGTGGCATTGACTCAGGCTGAATTACAAGTTGCGGCTTCGGCCAAAGTCCTGCAGACCAGCAACGATATGATTGGCAGTCTGCTGGATATTAGTGTCTGAATTTGAATTTTGGCCAAGACTGGCCGCAAAGCATTAAAAACCGCTAAACTAATCACGTTTTAGCAAGTTAAAGTCTCACTTTGAACCATCCCGATATTAATGCGCTCAGTGCGCCGGTTATCCGCTCACAACTCAGCGATGCACATGCCCGGCAGTTAGCCGACATCATTGTTTGTGATTCCGTGACCTCAACCAACGATATTTTATGGCAACATCAGCAGCAGGGGCTGTCGCAACCGGCACTGTGTGTTGCCAATACCCAGACTGCCGGCCGTGGCCGGCGTGGCAGTGAATGGCAATCACCGGCCAGCGGCAATATTTACTTGTCATTACTATGGCCCTGCACCAGCGCACTGCCACATGAGGGGCTGAGTATTGCCATCGGTATCAGTGTGATTCATGCTTTGCAGGAATTTAATATTGCCGGCCTGCAACTCAAATGGCCCAACGATGTGTTATTTCAGCAGCAAAAACTGGCCGGCATTCTGGTCGAATCGCGATTTGGCAATGGCCACTTTATGGTGATTGGCTTAGGGGTCAACTATGCAATGCCAGATGCCGTTCGCGCACAAATTCCGCAGCCAGTCACCAGTTTGCAACAACTGTCTGCAACGCTGCCGGAACGTAACCAATTAATTGGCCGGCTCAGTGATCATATTTTGTCGGCATTAAACCTGTTTATGCAGAATGGTCTGGCAGATTTTCTGCCACAATGGCCGCAATTTGATGCACTGCATAACCGACCCATTCATATTTTGACCGAACAAGGCAGCATTACCGCACTTGCCTGTGGTATCAACGAGCAGGGAGAACTGCGTTATATGCACAATCAACAACTGAGCAGCTTATCCAGCAGCCATGCCAGTATCCGTTTTGCCTCATGAATTTACTGATTGATATTGGCAACAGCCGCATTAAATGGGCGACACTGGATGACAAAGAACTCAGTGCCAGCGCTTTTCTGGAACGCAAAACAACCGGTCTGAAAACGCAGCTCAATAAAGCCTGGAAACCACTGAAAAACATTGAAGCTGTCTGGGTAAGCAATGTTGCTGGCGAAAAAGTCGCGTTGCAGTTGACTGAATGGTGTGAAAAAAACTGGCAAATCACGCCCAATTTTATTAGCGCAGAAGCCAAACGCTTTGGCGTCAGCAATGCCTATGACAAGCCGGAAACACTGGGCACGGATCGCTGGCTGGGCCTTGTTGCAGTCCGCCAGCATCTGCAAAAAGCCTGTTGTATTATCGACTGCGGCACTGCTATCACTGTCGATATCCTCACTGCCAACGGCCAGCATCAGGGTGGTTTTATTATGCCGGGGCTGGGTCTGATGCGCAGCACGCTGGCGGCCGGCACCGATGCGCTGACTGAAAATACTGATGATGTCGCCTTTAATTTACTGGCAACCAATACCTACAGCGCCATTCAGGCGGGTACCTTGTATAGCATTTCCGCTACGCTGGAGAACCTTATCCGCGATTTGCAGCAAAACTTTAACAACGATATCCGTTTTATCATCAGCGGTGGTGATGCGGCGGCTATTCAGCCTTTACTGCCGGATGATGTTGAACTGGACAGCGATATTGTTCTCAAAGGTCTGAAACTTTACGCCAGACAACCGCCGGCAAACAGCAACAGTTAACCGGCGCAACATTGCCAGAAAAGCCAATCTGGGATAAGCTTGCGCACCCTTAGGAGAGCTGGCCGAGTGGTTGAAGGCGCACGCCTGGAAAGTGTGTATAGGTTAATAGCCTATCAAGGGTTCGAATCCCTTGCTCTCCGCCAAATTCAAGTAAATCTGTTTTACAAATTATTTCGCTTATCGGAAATAAACCGGTCAAAAGCCTCTGGCGCCAACGGCCGGGCGTAATAATAGCCTTGCAGCCAGTCACAGCCCATTTGAATCAGAATGTCTTTTTGGCTGGCGGTTTCCACGCCTTCGGCGACTATACCGATATCCAGCCGTTTGGCCATGACGACAATCGCTTCAATGATCGCCCGATCATTATCATCAGTTTCCAGATCACGGACAAATGATTTATCGATTTTCAGATAATCGACCTCCAGCTGTTTTAAATACGCCAGTGACGAGTAGCCGGTACCAAAATCATCAATCGAAATTTTTATACCGTAATTACGTAAATTACGCAGCAAATCACGGCTTTCAGCATTGCGTTGCAGCAATACCCCCTCGGTGATTTCCAATGTGATAAGACTGCTGTCGAGCTGCATTTTTTGCAGGTGTTCAATCCAGTCCAGGCGGCCTTCACGCAGACCAAAACCTTGCGCGGAACGGTTAATCGAAACGGCAATATCACCCAGCCCCTGTTGCTGCCATTGACGGATTTGATGGCAAACGCAGGCGAACACATAATCGTCAATTTTAGCGATAAGCCCCATTCTTTCGGCCACCGGTAAAAAATCCACCGGCGAAATTAAGCCGCGTTCCGGATGTTGCCAGCGCACCAGCGCTTCCGC
>CAMPHB010000278.1 GCA_946885755.1 uncultured Methylophaga sp.
CTGCGCCCATCTGCGAAATCTGCGGATACTTAAAATAGATTGCTTCGGCAAAAAAACGCCTCGCAATGACGGTTACTTTTTAAAACTCCGTGCCCTCTGTGCCTCTGTGGTTAATTTTTTCGATTTTAATTTTTTCCATTGCTGGCAATACGCTTTCAGGTCGTTTATGTTTTGCTTTATATAGGCAAAGCTGAATAAAAATCATGCAAGATGAACAAGGCCATATTGTGGTCGGCTGGCGGGAATGGCTGGCGTTGCCGGAACTTGGTATCGGCAAGATCAAAGCCAAGGTCGATACCGGTGCGCGGACGTCGGCGATTCATGCGTTTTCGGTTGAGCCGGTGCAACGGCATAATGCGCTCTGGGTGCGCTTTGGGGTGCATCCCAATCAGGATGATGTGACCACCGAAATCTGGTGTGAAGCGCCGGTACTGGATGAACGTGATGTGACTGACTCAGGCGGCCATACTGAAAAACGTTATGTCATTAAAACGTCGCTGACGATTGGCGAACACACTTTTCCCATCGAAATCACACTGACCAACCGCGATACCATGCGTTTTCGTATGTTACTCGGGCGCACGGCGATGACCGCTGGTAATATAGTGGTACACCCCGGTTTGTCGTATCTGGCAGGCCAAACCCTGAATCAAACTATTGTCGCGCCATCAAGCGATTTGGCCGACGGAGAGGCTGTATGAAAATAGCGATTTTATCGCGCAATCCCAAGCTGTATTCAACGCGCCGGCTGGTTGAGGCGGCAGAAGCCAAAGGCCATGAAGTACATGTGCTGGACGTGTTGCGCTGCTATATGAACATCACGTCGATGAAGCCGGAAGTACATTACAAAGGCGTTAATCTTAGCGGCTATGATGCGGTGATCCCGCGGATTGGCGCATCGGTGACATTTTACGGTACCGCGGTGTTGCGTCAGTTTGAAATGATGGGGGTATATCCGCTCAATGAATCGGTGGCGATCAGCCGCTCACGCGATAAATTACGCGCCCTGCAATTATTATCCCGTAAAGGTATCGGCCTGCCGGTCACCGGTTTTGCCCACCGGCCGGATGATGTTGAAGATTTGATCAAAATGGTTGGCGGTGCACCGCTGGTGATTAAACTGCTGGAAGGCACGCAGGGGATCGGCGTGGTACTGGCCGAAACCCAAGGCGCGGCAGAGAGTGTTATCGAAGCCTTTATGGGCATGAAAGCCAATATTCTGGTGCAGGAATTCATCAAAGAAGCCGGCGGTGCCGATATTCGTTGTTTTGTCGTTGGCGATAAAGTTGTGGCGGCAATGAAACGTCAGGGCAAAGAGGGTGAATTCCGCTCCAATCTGCACCGTGGCGGTAGCGCCAATTTGATCCGCATCACGCCGGAAGAACGCTCCACCGCGGTGCGCGCCGCCAAAACCATGGGTCTGAATGTCTGCGGTGTCGATTTATTGCGCTCCAATCATGGCGCGGTGGTGATGGAGGTGAATTCGTCACCTGGTCTGGAAGGCATCGAAATGGCGACCGGTAAGGATATTGCAACGCAGGTTATCGATTTTGTTGAGAAAAACGCCAAGTTAGGTAATACCAAAACCCGGGGTCGCGGCTGATGGTGCAGGATTTGCTCATTGCTGGTCAGACCATCAAAGCCGGTGAAACCAAAGTAGTTGATGTGTCGCTGCCGGATTTGTATATGCATACCGCGCTGAGTATGCCGGTGCAGGTGATTCGGGGGCGTCGTGACGGGCCGGTGTTGTTTGTCTCGGGCGCCGTTCATGGCGATGAAATTGTCGGTGTGGAAATCATCCGCCGGCTGATCCGCAGTAAACGTATCAAAGGCTTGCGTGGCACCTTGATCACTATTCCGGTGGTTAATGTGTATGGCTTTATCAATCAAACCCGTTATTTACCGGACAGGCGAGATTTAAATCGTTGTTTTCCGGGTTCTGAAGAAGGCTCGCTGGCGGCGCGGCTGGCCAATCTGTTTATGACTGAAGTGGCCCATAAATGTACCCACGGTATTGATCTGCATACGGCCGCAATCCATCGCGATAATTTACCGCAAATCCGCGCTGCGCTGGACAGCCCCGGCGTGGAAGAAATGGCCCGCGCTTTTAATGCGCCGGTTATTGTCAATTCTGGTTTGATTGAAGGGTCACTGCGTTTTGCCTGTATGGAAGCGGGCGTGCCGGTGATTGTTTATGAAGCCGGTGAAGCATTGCGCTTTAATGAACTGGCCATCCGTGCCGGTGTCAGAGGCGTATTGGCGGTAATGCGTAAAATCGGCATGTTAACCGCGACAACTGCCAAACAGCTGAAACCGGTGGATCCGTTTGTTGCCAAATCCAGTACCTGGGTTCGGGCACCGCAAAGCGGCATTTTCCGGATGCTGGTGGCGATGGGCGCGCACGTTAAAAAAGGCGATTGTCTGGGCATGGTTGCCGCGCCTTATGGTGATGAAACCTCAGAGCATCGTGTTGAGGCCAGCTGCAGTGGTGTGGTCATTGGCCGCACCAATATTCCGCTGGTCAATGAGGGTGAGGCGCTGTTTCATATTGCGCGCTTTAACAGTCCGGAAGAGGTGGCTGATTCGGTTGAAGCATTTAATACCACGCTTGATCCGGCGACCGATACCGGTGTACCGGAAGAGTTGCCAATCATTTAGGCTGAAAGCCAGACTGGCAAAGGATTTGCCAGCGTCATAATTGTTTTGCATTTTTGTTGTAAAATAGTGACAATTCCGCGATTTCCCTGTTGCCAAAGGGGGTCAGACTGATGACACAAGCCCAACC
>CAMPHB010000279.1 GCA_946885755.1 uncultured Methylophaga sp.
ACACGTATCCCATCAAAAAAAGAAATGCCGGTCAGCTTAACTGACCGGCATTACGGTTTAACCGGGCTTTTTTTATTGCTGTTATAACGCTGATTAAGAGGCCTTATCCAAAAATGGATAGTCGATATAGCCTTTTTCATCACCACCGTAAAAGCTGTCTGGATCCGGTTTGTTGAGCGGCGCTTTTTTGGCAAACCGCTCCGGCAAATCGGGGTTAGCAATAAACAGCTGTCCAAATGAAATTAAATCCGCTTTACCTTCGGCAAGCGCCTCATTACCCGTTTTATAATCATATTGACTGTTGGTCATATAGACCCCGTTCCACAAGGCGCGCAGTGAACTAATCTCAAAATAGGGACCCGCCACACCGGGCTTTTCGCTGCCCATTTCAGTGATATGCAGGTAACCCAGATTAAATTGATTCAGTGCTTTAACGGTATAGCTGAAAGTGGCTTCAGGATTAGAGTCATACAGATCATTAAATGGCTGTAACGGCGACAAACGTACACCGACCCGTTTTGGATCCCATATCTGACAAACCGCTTCAGTGACTTCCAGCAGCAGCCGGGCACGGTTTTCAATACTGCCACCATACTGATCCTCACGCTGGTTGCTGCCGTCGCGCAGGAATTGATCCAGCAGATAACCATTGGCACCGTGAATTTCAACACCGTCAAAACCCGCTTCGATGGCACAGCGTGCTGCATGGCGGTATTGCTCAATGATGCGCGGAATATCATCGGTTTTAATGGCCTGTGGCGTTTCGTAAGGTTTCATGCCCTCATAGGTATAAACCTCGCCGGCAGGCTTGATAGCAGAAGGTGCCAGGGGCAGCATGTTATCCGGCAGCATTGAGCTGTGCGATACACGGCCGCAGTGCCAGAGCTGCATAAAAATCAGGCCACCGGGTTTATGCACCGCGTCGGTGACTTTTTTCCAGCCAGCTACCTGTTTGTCGCTATGAATGCCGGGTGTTAACGGATAACCCAGAGCATCATCGCCGATTTGTGAACCTTCGCTGATAATAAGACCGGCGCTGGCGCGCTGCCGGTAGTACTCAACATTCATATCATTGGGGCTGAGATCGCCCGGTGTTGCCCGGTTTCGGGTCAATGGTGCCATGACCATACGGTTTTTCAGGGTTAAGTCACCAATTTGAATTGGCGACAATAAGCTTAGATCCGACATAGGCTCCTCGTCAGTTGAGTGTAAACGCAAAAGGATTAAATAGTGGCACTGTCGGCGATTAACAATAGCACCGGCTAAAAAAAAATATGTTGTGCAGCAGATTACTCGGCGGAATCACCGTTATCAGTAGCTTCGCGGCTGAGAATTTCCTGTTTGATAAACTCGATATTATCAGGCACCGGATCGCAGCTGCTGGCAGGCTTCATACAACTGGCACAGGCATAAGCATGCCAGCTGGCATCAATTACTTTATCGCGTAACGCCGGATCTTCGATCTGTCCGGCGGTACCAATCATCGAGCGGGCGCGGGTCAGAATATAATCGTATTGACCTTTGCACTGCATCATTTGAATCGGGTCTTCTTTATCCGTGTATTGCTGCTGAATTTCCACACCGGCCTGGTAAAGATACTTCATTTCGACAAATACCAGTTTCAGCGGATCACCTTCGCCGAGCTGTGAAATCGCCCCCGCCTGACTGATCCCGGGTAATAACAACATTAATATTGCCCAAATTTTCATATCGCTCTCCCAATAAATCATTATTTTTATAGTTGTTTTATATTACAGACACTGTGAGGTTTTTGTGTACATTGTCTGATTTTCGGGCTTAACGATGGCTGAATGACGGCGTACAATCAAATACATGAATCAGGCAGAAAACATCATTTATCAAACAGGGCTTTGCAGTCTGGGCCCGGTTTTGGTTGCCGCGACTGATAAGGGGATTTGTGCCGTGTTGTTCAGTGTGCCGGAGTCAACGCTGGTCAGTGATTTGCTTAAGCGTTTTCCAACCGCCAGACCTGCAGAAAATAACAGCCTGAGTCACCACCTGCAGCAAATTATTAACTATATCGAATCACCCAATCAGCCTATGCGTATGCAGCTGGATATGCGCGGCAGTGATTTTCAGCAGCAGGTGTGGCAGGCACTGCTGACGATTCCCGCCGGTGAAAAACGCAGTTATTCTGAGCTGGCAGCGCAAATCGGCAAACCCAAAGCCTGCCGCGCGGTGGCCAATGCCTGTGCCAGAAATCCCATTGCCGTTCTGGTGCCTTGTCATCGCGTTGTGCATAAATCAGGAACCGCTTCCGGCTATTACTGGGGTACAAAAAACAAGCTGGCACTGCAACATCGCGAGGTCAGCCGATAAATTGCATACCGGCGATTTATTTTTACCAGACAACCCCGTTGTCGAAATTACGCAAGACGTCTATTTGTTGAAGCAGTTACTGATAAGTGACGCGCCAGCACTTTTGTCAGCAATAAACACTATTTGTATTAAAGCCCCGCCGCGACAAATGCAGACACCGGGTGGTTATCATATGTCAGCAGCCATCACCAATTGCGGGCCATTTGGCTGGGTTACCGATAAGCATGGTTATCGTTACAGTGAACAGGACCCGCTGACCGGCAGAGCCTGGCCGGCAATGCCACCGCTATTTCAGGTATTTGCAAACCGGGCCGCGCAAATGGCGGGTTTTGATGATTTCCGGCCTGATGCCTGCTTAATCAACCAGTATTCGCCGGGCGCTAAAATGGGCTTGCATCAGGATAAAGACGAACAGGCTTTTGCCCAGCCGATAGT
>CAMPHB010000280.1 GCA_946885755.1 uncultured Methylophaga sp.
TTGATAAATAAACGGCTGTCGGGATATTGGCTGGCAATGCTGACCGCTTTGACGATTTGCGCCGCAGCATAGGGTTTATCGTCGGTTTTCAAACGCAATTGAATGGTTCGAATCCCTTCGGCAAGACATTTGCCAAGCCATTCCACAGAATCGACCACCGGATAAATCCCCAGCCTTGCAGGACACCTTGGGAAAACATGGCGTTTGCCAATTGCAGATTGTGCGGTATGTAACGCTGGCAAAATCTGACGGCTGAGCTTCAAGGGCTGATGAGATATTGTTCGATAAGGACCGAGCGTCTCTGCTTTCTGGTAGCCCTGATGTAAATAACTGCGCGCAAAAACCACAGCTTCCCGGGTGTCGTAGCCACTGGCAAGAAAAAAGGCTGTTGCTGCAGCCAGCACGCAGCCTGTTCCGCGGACAACATAGTCATATCGCGGCGTAGATAAATAAAATTGCTCGTTGGCATCCTGATAAATATCACTGCTAGTGGTGCCAGCACCATGACCGTCTTTCAGCAAACAGGCTGTTAGCCCCTTTCGCCTGAGTGCTGTGATTCGCTGCGCTTTATCCCCATCACCGGCAAGTTGTGTTAACTCTGGCAGATTCGGCGTCAGCAGCGTGATTTTGGGTAATAATTGGTTGCGAATAATGTCGGTAACGTCTTGCTCAACCGTTTGCCCGCCACTGCTGGCGGCCAATACCGGATCCAGCACAACTGGCACTGACTGCACAGACAACCAGTCGGCAACCATTTGTGCGATTTCAGCATTGGGTAACAGGCCAATTTTGACGGCCTTAATCTCAAAATCTGCGGTGCAACATTTTAACTGCGCAGCAAAACTCGCCGCCGATAAGGGCTGCAGCGCATGTAAACCGGCCGATGTTTGCTCTGTAAGACACGTCACCAATGGCACAGGATGGCCGCCTAACTGACTGACGGTTTGGATATCCACTGTCAGACCGGCCGCCCCCTGAGGGTCTAGCCCGCCAATCAGCAAGACCGCCGGTTTTGCTTTTTCTGCCATTATCTGTTCCGGGTTCATTTGATTTAGATCCCCCTCACCCCAGCCCTCTCCCTGTCTGGGAGAGGGCGTTATTTGTCCCTTCCCCCAATTGGGGGAAGGTTAGGATGGGGCCAACGGTCAACAATGCTGCCAAAGTGGCTTATCCAGCGTTGGCGTACTCGGTTTGGCCTGCAAGCGTTTCGGCATAATGCCCGCTTCATAGGCCAGGCGGCCGGCATCAATGGCGCCTTTAAAAGCCTGCGCCATGATTGCAGGTTCCAATGCTTCAGCAACTGCGGTATTCAGTAAAATGCCGTCATAACCGAGTTCCATCGCTTGCACCGCATCAGAAGGTTTGCCGATACCGGCATCGACCAGTAAATTCAATTCCGGCAGGCGTTCACGCAGCACCATTAACGCATAGGGATTCAATAATCCCTGACCGGTGCCGATTGGCGCGCCCCAGGGCATTAACACCTCACAGCCCAGATCGGTCAGTTTCTGACAAAGCACCAAATCATCTGTGCAATAGGGAAACACTTTAAAGCCATCATTAATCAGTATTTTGGTGGCTTCCAGCAATGCAAACGGATCCGGTTGCAGATTAAAACTGTCACCGAGCACTTCCAGTTTTATCCAGTCGGTTTCAAATAATTCGCGGGCCATATGCGCGGTTTTGACGGCTTCGGCAGCACTGTAACAGCCGGCGGTATTGGGCAATAAATGGCAGTTTAAGTCCTGAATCATTTGCCAGAATTGCTGGCCATTTGCCTTGTTACTGGCGGTTTGCCGACGCAATGACACAGTGATGACTTCAGCGCCGGATGCCCGAATGGCATCACACATGATTTTGGGGGATGGATACAGCGCCGTGCCGATAAACAGACGGCTATTTAAGGTCTGACCGTAAACTTTCCAGCTAGATGTCTGCATATCAGCCTCCGCTTATCGGTGACAAAATTTCGATGCGATCGCCGTCATAAATCAGGTGTTGATCCAGTGTGGTTTTCGGTACCACCGCATCATTAACCACAGCGACAAAACAGCCCTGATCAACGCCCTGCTGTTGCAGAATATCCGCCAGACTTAATCCGCTTTTAAACATTAATAACTGGTCATTCAGGGTGATCTGCATTTCAGTTTGCATACGCCAATACCTCATGCTGCGCAGCTATTTGCGCCAGCAATTGTTCAATCATGACCGGCCCCAGCAAATAGCCGTGCCGGTAAAACCCATTTAATTGATAGCCCCAGGACTGCCGCCGTAATGCCGGTAAATGATCCGGCAACGCCGGCCGGCAATGGGCGCGCATTTCCAGCACCCGCGCCTCGGCAAAACCTTTGTCGATGGTGTACAGTGCCGACAGTAATTCCATAGCACTGCGAACACTGACCGGACTGCGATCATCTGATTCAATGACCGTCGCGCCAATCACATATTCGTGGTTGGGCCTGGGCGCTAAATACAGCGGATAACGCGGATGCAGCAGCCGCACACAATGTTGAATATCCACTTCCGGTGCCTGCACCCGCAACACTTCACCACGGACACTGCGTAAATCCGGCATATCCTGCTGGCTGCCGTTGCCCCGGCAATCAATAGCCATATCAAATTCGTCAAAGCGCTTTGCCAATACCTGCCGGCAAATCTGCTCCAAGGTGCTTTCATCAATGTGCTGCAGAGGCGCAATCTGTCGCCAGTCAGCCTGCTGGCAAAGCAAATCACCCAGCAGCCGGAATAACTGCCGGTTATCGAGAC
>CAMPHB010000281.1 GCA_946885755.1 uncultured Methylophaga sp.
GGGATCAACAGGCACTGCAACTTATTCAGCGCGACTGCGTGCATAGCGCCGTTCTGGTCGCCGTTAGCCAACTGGCTATTGTCGATACTTTGTGGGTGGTCTGGAAAACACTGAAAATGGTCAATCAAATCCATCTGCATTATGGCGTCAAACTGGGGACAATCGCCCAGTGGCGGCTGAATTTACGGGTCTGTAAAGTTGCATTTTTATCGTACAGCACACAGGCCGGCTTAACATTGATGGCCGAAAAAACCAGCCTCGGTCTCAGCGGCAAAATTGCCGGCAGTGTCGCTCAGGGGATTGGCGTCGGTTTATATCAGGCGCGGATCGGCATCAGCGCCATGCAACAAATCAGGCCCGTGCCGTTTGCTGAAGGTGCGCTGCCCAAAAACCGCTTTCTCAGCAATATTGCCAAAAGCTGTCTGAGCAGGTTACGCGGTCAATCAGCAGCCGATTGATAAAGCCCCGCGGCATTGCGGCCACGGGCTTTGACATCGTAAAGCGCGATATCGGCTTTTTTCATCCAGCTGGCCAGCGTTTCGCCCGGCTCCGGCGTCCACAATGCGACGCCAATGCTCAGGGTAATGCGAATCGGCCGGCCGTCAAACTGCAGTTTTTCGGCAAATGGCCGGCGCAGATTTTCAGCGACTTTGATGGCCGCCTGCGACCCCGCCACATCACTGAGCAACACCACAAACTCATCGCCGCCAAACCGGGCCAGCGTATCACTGGCTCTTAATACCGCAGACATTTTAGCGGCGACGGCTTTAATCACCTCATCACCGGTATCGTGACCATAGCTGTCGTTAATCTGTTTGAAATGGTCAACATCGATAAACATCAGCGCCAGTTGTTGTTTATTGCGACGCGCCGTCAGCATCGCCTGACTGATACGTTCATCAAACAAACGCCGGTTTGGCAAGCCGGTCAGTGCATCATAAAACGCCAGTTGGCGGATCCGCTCCTGCTCATGTTTGCGGGCAGTAATATCTTCGATCTGTGAAACAAAATGCAGCACTTTGCCTTCAGCATCATGAACCACCGAAACACTCAGCAATACATCCACCGTCTGGCCGTTTTTGTGGAAATAGCGTTTTTCCATCTGGTAATGATCCAGCTGGCCTGCCACCAGTTTTTCGACGTATTGTTTATCCAGATTCAGATCCTCTGGATGTGTGACGTCCATAAAAGTCAGCTGTAACAACTCGCTTTCCTGATAACCGAGCATGTCACATAAAGCGTCATTGACCTCCAGCCAGCGGCCATCAATAGCCACCAGCGCCATGCCAATCGCAGCGGTATCAAAAGCGTTACGAAAACGCTCTTCACTCTGCCGCAGGGCAATTTCAGCATGTTTGCGCCAGCTGATATCAGTGTGTGTGCCAACCGCTCTTAGTGGATTACCGTCCGTATCACGCTCTATGACTGTGCCGCGATCCAGAATCCACTTCCAGCTGCCGTCTTTGCAGCGCATCCGGTGCTCATTGCGATACTCCGGCTGACTGCCATCCAGTAATCCCTGAATTGCCTTGTCTACCCGCGGCCGATCATCAGGATGAATGCGGTCGCTCCAATCACTTAAATGCGGTTTAAATTCTTCAGGGTCAAAGCCCAGCATGGTGACGAGCTTGTCCGAAAAAATGACTTTGTCATCGCTGATAGACCAGTCCCAGACACCCGCGCCACTGCCTTCCAGGGCATGCTTCCAGCGCGCTTCGGTTTGCTGTAGCTGCCGCTTATTTAACCAGCTGTCTGTTATGTCAAAACTGACGCCGAGCATACCCACCGGCTGACCAGCATCGTTAAAACGCAACACACCACTTATTTGCATCATCCGTGTTGAAGCTGTCGCTGGCTGCACCAGCACTTCGATATTCAAGTCCTGACGGCGGTTAATGGCTTTCTCAATGGCAGCATGGAAACGTTGTTGATCATTTACTTCTATCTTTTGCAGCCAATCGTCATAACTGAGCCGCTGGCGCTGCTGACTTTTGCCAAGCATCAACAAAGCCAGGCTGCCTTCAATGGACACCTGATTACTGGCAAAATCCCAGTCCCAAATACCCATCCGCGCTGTTTCGGTTGCCAGCGACAGACGCTGATTCTGTTCACGCAACTTGACAGTCATCGAACTCGCCAGCAATTCAGCACGAATACGCCCATTGATTATCAGCCATGAAATCCAGCCCAATGCTGCCGAAAAAAACAGGCCAATCAGCAATCCCCATAACGGAGAGGTGTTTTGGTAATTAGCGATGAACTGCTGGTCAGGCTGCCCTTCAAACTGCCACAACCGGCCACCAAGTGTGAGTACCCTGCTGATGGCCAGCCGGTCATCGGACAAGTCCGCTGTCTGAAAAAGGATCTGCCGGCTGCCTTGAGTAATATCGCGAATACGGAATTGTTTTACCGTACTGCTGATATCAAGCGTTTCATTAACAACATCAGCCATACGAAACACCGAATATACCCAGCCCTGATGAATTTTCTGGCGCTGGGTTTTCGGCGAGCCCAGTATCGTGACCCTTTCAAACAAGGGCAGATACATCAGTAAACCGGTGGTCGTTTCTTCAGATAAATCCTGCACCAGTTTGACGCCCGCCGACAGTGCGACTTTTTGTGTATCCCGGGCGCGTAGCATCGCTTCCCGGCGATGTGATTCTGATGCCATATCAAAGCCGAAAGCCCGCAGGTTATGCTCAGAAAATGGCTCTAAATACAAAATACTGGTATAAAAATCGCGCTCGCCTGCAGGG
>CAMPHB010000282.1 GCA_946885755.1 uncultured Methylophaga sp.
GCTTTATGAAAACCGGGGTCATCATTACGCTGATAAACCTTGTCAAAATACACGGCCGGTTTTTTGTCAATTGATGAGCCAAAAATAAAAGCAAACCGGTTAATTATGATTACGGGAATATCTTTGGCGTACTTATCAAGCTCCGCTTTAACCCATGCGACGAAGTTTGCACATTTGTCATTCGGATAGTTCTGTAGCCAGTCGGCCAGCATCACGCCGGATAAAGTTGGGCAGCTATCGTGATAATAATGGGCCACGCTGTAGCCATATTTGTCTGCCGCTTCAGCAATGCCGGTCACCTGCGCTGTCGAGTGACTATCGCCAACCACAATTGCGCCGATAGTCTCGCTGTCACCGTAAATGCAGCTCGGCATCTCCGCGTTAAAAGCATCGATTTTTCGGCATTCAATTGGATTTTTGTTTTCTGCCTGCAAGGCGATTTCATCTATTCGCGGGTCAATCCGTCCGTCTATCGGGTTATTGCTTAAGTACACGGTCGACGTGATCAGCATGGTGGTGACCGCAAAAATAACCGACACTTCTTTTCTCAATGGCAGCCCTGAGAATATTTTTCGGGTCGGCGTTTCGATAAGCTGATAGGAAAAATGCGCCATCACCACACTGACTAACACCGCCAGCACAATGGCAGTGTTGCTGTCTTCAACAGACATAAAAAACAGCAGCACAATCGCCGGCCAATGCCAAAGATAGAGAGAATAAGAACGATCGCCCAGCCACTGAAACAGCGTATGGCTGGTAAATATCGATTGCTGTCTGCTGACAAAAATCACTAATGCCGCGCCAAGTACCGGTAGCACGGCCCAGTAGCCC
Source organism: uncultured Methylophaga sp. (assembly GCA_946885755.1). The sequence continues at coordinate 832 of CAMPHB010000282.1, forward strand.
GGCCACAGCAGATCTTCGTTAAGCAACAGCAGACTCGACAGGATCAGCGCCCAGGCAAGATAAAACAATGCTGGTTTATCCTGATATCGGGCAACAGCCGGCCAGAGTTTCGGTGTCAGATACACCAGTCCACCCGCCAGTAACTCCCAGCCCCGTGACGGCAACAGGAAAAATGTCGGGATCGGGTAAAAATGCACCACAACAATATTCAATAACAATGAAGCCAGGAAGCTAACCAGCAGCAGCGTCCACAGGGCTTTTTCAGACGTTGTCAGCTTTTTGATAGCCAGCAAAAACAGCGGATACAGAAAATAGAATTGTGCTTCTACCGACAAGGTCCAGGTATGCAGCAGCCATTTCTCCACCGCACTGGTATCAAAATAGCCGGCGTTGTCCCAATAATGGATATTCGATACAAAAGCCAGCGCCGCCGCGGCTTCTTCTGACAGGTTTTGATAATCCGGTGTACTCAGCCAAAACCAGCCCATGATTAGCAGCACACTCACCAGAAATAGCAAGGCCGGCAGAATACGTCTGATCCGCGACATGTAAAACTTGACGAGCGAAAAATCACCGTTTTGATCCCCCCCCAGAATGATAGAGGTCATCAAAAAACCGGAAATGACAAAGAAAATATCAACACCGGCAAATCCGCCCGGCAACTGATAAGCCACCGGCAGATGATAGAAAACAACGGCCAGCACCGCCCATGCTCTTAAGCCGTTGATGTCTTCTCTGAAAGGTACTTTGCTGGGTAAATGTTCCAAGGTTCAGGTCCGAAAAGTGATTCTGTACAAAAAAACCGGAATGCCAATGACGTAACGTTTAAACAAACGTCTGGGCTCTTTTATCAGCCGGTACAGCCATTCCAGTGAACATTTCTGCACCCATGCCGGCGCCCGTTTAAAACGTCCGGCATGAAAATCAATGATCGCGCCGCCACAAACCACGACGCCATTACCCTTTATTTCGCCTTTTATCTTGGTCGCCAGAATCTCCTGCTTGGGCATGCCCATGGCCAGAACGATGACGCTGAAGCGCTCGGGATCAATGTGTTGTTCTAAAAAGCTGATGTAGGACTCGGCAGGATAAAATCCGTCTTTGATAGCTTTGGCTTTGCCTGCAACCAAGTGCCTGCTGCCGCGCTCAAGCCAGGGAGACTGTGTGCCTAAGACGAAATAATCGGTATTGGCATCATTGAATGTTGCAACGATTTGCGGGATGAGATCAGTGCCATTGAGGTTCGCTCCCGGTGATCTGCCAAAATACTTCAGCGCCAGGCTGATACCGATACCATCTCGCAACAGAAAATCGAGGCTTTGAAAGCTGGTAAAGGTTGCCTTGTCTCCCAGCATCAAATTAAAACCGTGCTGGTTAAGAAAGCCCACCGTGGTAAAACAGGCTTTATCTTCTGACTGACGGCTGAGTTCAGCCAAAAACGCCTGGCTGTCTTCGTAAATAGCCAGGTTTTGCAGGATCTGCTCAACTTTTGAAGGGGATTCAGGCTGCATATGCATCGACAATGCTCCTCGCCACTGATTTCCAGGAAAATGTTTCAGCAAATTGTTTTGCTTTGGCGGCCTCTTCGGCTGACCATTTGTTCACCAACGCCAGATAACCGGACTGAAACTGTGTGTGTTCATAGCTGAATAATTCACCAACGCCGGATTGGGCGATGAAACCTTTAAACGAGTCGGGTTTGCTGGACAGAAATGGCACCAGCCCGTAGGACATTAATTCGATAACACTGAGGCCAAAGCCCTCGTACTCGGAGGCGCTGACCACAAACCGGCAGCTTTCAATATGGCCGCGGATAGCATCGTCATCGATGTTAAACAGCAACTGCACCCGATCCCCGGCGTTTAGCGTTTTGACCAGGTTTTCCAGATGTTCGGCATCACCGGTTGCCCGGTTACCGATAA
>CAMPHB010000283.1 GCA_946885755.1 uncultured Methylophaga sp.
ATATCACACCACCGGCGCGATGCACGTCTTCCATATGGTAAAGAGCCGTAGCGGGGGCGACTTTACAGAGGTTGGGGATATGCCGCGACATGCGGTCAATATCGGCCATAGTGAAGTCAACTTCCGCTTCATTAGCCGCCGCCAGTAAATGCAGCACCGTATTGGTCGAACCGCCCATAGCGATATCCAGGGCAATGGCATTTTCAAACGCGGCTTTGCTGGCAATCGCCCGTGGCAGCACATCAGCTTCGTCATTTTCATAATAACGTTTGGCCAAATCAACGACACGACGGCCGGCTTCCAGAAATAGCTCACGGCGATCGGCATGGGTCGCCAGCAATGAGCCATTACCGGGCAAAGACAAGCCCAGTGCTTCGGTCAGGCAATTCATCGAGTTGGCGGTAAACATGCCCGAGCAGCTACCACAGGTCGGACAAGCGCTGCGTTCAACCTGCGCGACATCTTCATCGCTGACATGTTCATCAGCGGCCTGCACCATGGCATCCACCAGATCCAGCTTGACGTCTTTACCGGCCAGTTTGGTTTTACCGGCCTCCATCGGGCCGCCGGAAACGAACACCACCGGGATATTCAGTCGTAAGGCAGCCATCAGCATGCCCGGGGTAATTTTGTCGCAGTTGGAAATACACACCAGTGCATCGGCACAGTGGGCATTGGCCATAAATTCTACTGAATCAGCGATAATTTCGCGTGATGGCAGGCTGTAAAGCATGCCGCTGTGGCCCATAGCAATACCATCGTCAACGGCGATAGTATTAAATTCTTTGGCAACGCCGCCGACCGCTTCGATTTCCCGGGCGACTAACTGGCCCATGTCTTTAAGATGCACATGGCCGGGTACAAATTGGGTGAAGGAGTTGGCAACGGCAATAATCGGTTTATTGAAATCGTCATCCTTCATTCCTGTCGCACGCCACAAAGCGCGCGCACCAGCCATATTGCGGCCGGCAGTGGACGTTTTTGAACGATATTCAGGCATTTTTTATCTCCGCTGTGTTTTGCGCGTGCAAAACCCGTCGGTTTTGCACAAAATAGATCACTAATTTTACACGCAACTTGGCAAGCTTGTTGCGACTACGATACAAAGCACATATGGAACCGACAGAAAACACCGCTGCCGATCAGCATTTCACGACCACCACCAGCTGGTTTCGCGCCGCTGCGCCGTATATTCATGCCCATGGTGGTGCGACATTTGTCGTCGCGTTTGACGGTGAAAGTATTGCCGATAGCGGCTTTGATCATCTGATCCATGATCTGGCGATACTCAACAGTCTGGAGATCCGGCTGGTATTGGTATTTGGTGCCCGGCCGCAAATCGAACAACACTGCCATGCGCTGCATATTCCGGTGCATTACCACAATGGCCTGCGCATTACCGATGATGCCAGCATGCAAATTGCCCGGCAGGTGATTGGCGATTTGCGGATTGCCATTGAAGCCAAGCTTTCGGCCGGTATGCCGCAAACGCCAATGGCCGATGCGAGGATCCGCTGTGTCAGCGGCAACTGGGTCACCGCCCGGCCAGCCGGCATTATTGATGGCGTTGATTTAGGCCATACCGGCGAAGTGCGCCGGGTGGATAGTATGGCCATCCACCAGCAGCTGGAACAAGGCAATATGGTGCTGATTTCGCCTTTAGGTTATTCGCTGACCGGTGAAATTTTCAATTTATCGGCCGATGCCATTGCCACTGCGGTCGCTGCCAGTTTACAGGCGGACAAGCTGATTTTTGTCGGCCAGAGTAATGAAAACCTGCCGCGCGAAATTACGGTCAGTCAGATCGGCGAATTTGATCATCCGCTGCTTGCCGCCGCCAAAACCGCCTGTGAAGCCGGCGTTGACCGGGTGCATTTGCTGGATCGGCACATTGATGGCGCGCTGCTGCAAGAATTATTCAGCCGTGATGGCGCTGGCACCTTAATCAGTGCCACCTCGTTTGAAACCACCCGCCAGGCTAGTATTGATGATGTCGGCGGTATTCTCGAATTATTACAGCCGCTGGAAGCCAGCGGCGCGCTGGTGAAACGTTCGCGGGAATTACTGGAACGGGAAATTGATCAGTTCACGGTGATGGAGCGCGATGGCAGTGTTATCGCCTGTGCTGCGCTGTATCCGTATCCGCAAAACCAAATGGCCGAACTGGCCTGTCTCGCGGTATCACAGGATTACCGCAATAAAGGCCGTGGCAAACAGCTGCTGACCTTTATCGAACAACGTGCCCGGCAGGCCGGTTTAAATGCGATTTATGTGCTGACCACGCAAACGGCGCACTGGTTTATCGAGCATGGCTTTCAGGTATCGAGTATTGCCGATCTACCGGTCGAAAAGCAGGAATTGTATAACTATCAGCGTAATTCCAGCGTCTTTAAAAAAACACTTAGCTGAGGTTGTTACTGCCGCTGCGGCGGCGATATTCGGGAAACAGGATCGGCGCAAATTCATGCAGCGCTTTTTCGTAAACCCGGCGTTTAAAAAAGACGATCTCTTCAACCGGTGTCCAGTAATCGACCCAGCGCCAGTCATCAAATTCGGGCTTTTCGTGCAGATCCAGCTTTACATCAGCCTCGTCACCGATAAAACGCATTAAAAACCAGCGCTGTTTCTGGCCGATACATAACGGTTTGTTGCCATACCGCAGATAACGTTTGGGCAAGCGATTCCGCAGACTGACCCGCGATTGCGCCAATAATTCAACATGTTCGGCGCGCAGGCCAACCTCTTCGG
>CAMPHB010000284.1 GCA_946885755.1 uncultured Methylophaga sp.
TTGGAGGTCATATTACCTCCTAATATGGTGTCCGGGATCAGTAAACCACTACATATCGTTTTTAACGGTAGCTGCTTTTTTGTTTCTGTCTAGGGTATCTTAGGCAATCGAATGCCATTAACGATACCTTACCTTTAATATAGAACAACCACACCATTATGCAAACAGCATGGTTTTGCCCTTCGCCGCGTTATCAGGTGATTCTTGCAGGGATTTGCGCCCTGATCTTAAGCGTTGGTATCGCACGGTTTGCCTATACCCCGTTTTTGCCCATTATGCTGGAGCAGACATCGCTTAATTCGCTGATGGGCGGCTGGCTGGCGAGCTTTAACTATATCGGCTATCTATGCGGCCTAGTCACTATTTCTTTTATGCATCGGCTGCAGACCAAGGTTTGGTTTTACCGGCTCAATCTTATTTTTGCAGTTCTAAGTACCGTTTTGATGGCAATGACAACGGATGTGGTGATTTGGAGTATCTTACGGTTTATCGCCGGTGTTTCCAGCACTGCCGGTATTATCCTCGCAGCCGGTTTTGTGATGGGCTGGCTAAAACAACATGGATTTAACGCCAAGCTGGGTATTCATTTTTCGGGGCTTGGTCTGGGGATTGCGATACCCGGCTTGCTGATTTTTTGGCTGAGCCCATATCTGAATTGGTCGCAGCAATGGCTGGTGATGGGCATATTCGGTCTGCTGTTTTTTCTGCCGGCCTGGTTTTTGATGCCGCAACCTGTGACGCAACAAAACACTGCCGCGCCGGTTAAAGCCCCTGATAAATTTTGGATGCGCCTGATGATTGCTGCCTACGCCTGTGCCGGGGTCGGTTATGTCATTAGCGCCACTTTTATCGTTGCCATCCTTGAAGATATGCCTGTGCTGGCCGGCAAAGGCAGCTTGATCTGGGTCATGTTGGGCGTTGCGGCGGTGCCGTCGTGTTTGATCTGGGACAAAATTGCCGGAGGCATTAGTGATATTCAGGCTATTTTACTGGCCTATCTGATTATGCTGACGTCAATTATTATCCCGATTATCAGTCAGTCGTTGATGCTGAATATACTTGGCGCATTGCTATTTGGCGGCACATTTGCCGGCGTGGTCAGCCTGATGCTGACGTATGTTGGCCACAAGTTTCCGGGAAACCCTGCAAAAGCCATGGCCAAACTGACTATCAGCTACGGTATTACCCAATTGATTGCGCCGGCCGCAGCCGGTTATCTGTCAGTACTCACTGGCAGTTATCATTCTGCTCTGTGGATGGCAGCGATTATTATGGTTTTCGGCGTTTTTCTGGTTGTTCAGATCCAACGTTATGAACGTTTTACCAATCTGCAAACATGCAGCGCGACCGAATCTTAAAGCAGCCGAAACGTACCAATTTCATAATTAGCCCTGCTGCGGCAAATTACCACAGGAACGATTGGCCGGTACCGCAACATCCATCATTTTGGGGTTTGGCAGATTCAGGTTATCCATGTTTTGCTTATATTCCAGCGCATTAGCAACTTGCAGGCGCGGGTTATGACGCCGTTCTTCGATAATGCTGCTGACCATCCAGCCTTTATAATCGTGAGCAGGATAGACCAGCGTGTTGTCCGGCAGTTTCAGCAATACGTCAAACAGACTGTGGTATTGATCCAATGCATTGCCATTCTGAAAATCGGTGCGGCCAGTACCGCGAATCAATAACGTATCACCGCTGAATAAATACGTCTGGCCATCATTCTCCAATACAAAACTATAGGGGTCATCGGTATGGCCGGGCGTATGAATCGCCTTGATTTTCAATTTACCGACTTCAATGATTTGCTGATCACTGAACTGACCGCTGGCACAGGCAGAACCGGCCTGCTGACCCATTAATGTGACACAACCGGTGGCATCACGAAGTTTGCCCAGCGCGGTAATATGATCAGCGTGGGTATGGGTATCCATGGCGACTTTTAACTGCAAATCCAGTTCATTCAAGAGGCGCAGATAATTGTCGGTTCCTTCAACGACCGGATCAATCAATACCGCTTCGCGACTGTCTTCGTCGCCTAATAAATAGGTGTAGGTACTGGAGTTTTTTTCGAATAATTGTCTGAAGATCATTACCTTACTCCTACGCAAGAAAATGAAAAGCCAGCATGGTCAGCGCCAGTCAACTCCAATAACAATTAGCAATAACATTCAGCGGTCCGAATCAACGATTCCACGGTGCTTTGGCGATCAGCATGCCCATCGCACAACTATCAGTAATACCCGAAAACATCAGCCCGGCACCGACAAACGCACTCAAGCCAAAAAAGCCGGCATGCACTGCAAACCCTAAAATCACGCCCACAACCACCATCGCGCCAGCGGCAATACGCACCTGACGCTCTAAACTAATCATCGGTTTATGTTCGGTCTGCAAATAGCTGATGCCGGTTTGTTTAATGGCATTCATACCGCCCTCAACGACAATCAACGGCTGGCGTAATTTACCGGCCAGTTTGTCAGCCGCCAGCTGGGCCCGCTTACCGGACTGACAAATCAGATATACCGGCTGATCGCCCTGCGAGCGGCGGTCAATCACTTCTTGTAATTTTTCGGCATTGAGTTCATCGAGCGGCATGGTGATAATGCCCGGCAACGCTTCACTGCGCACCTCTGCAGCGGTACGCACATCCACCAGACATAAATCCTCAGCAGCATGCTGTTGAAATATTTCACTGGCATTTATCTTTTCACTCATGACATTTTCCTGTGTTTAAAAAGCCGTA
>CAMPHB010000285.1 GCA_946885755.1 uncultured Methylophaga sp.
ACTAATTGCGTGGTAAATGCCTTGGTCGAAGCCACACCAATCTCCGGACCGGCATGGGTCAGGAAAACTAAATCCGCTTCGCGGGTCAGGCTGCTTTCCGCGACATTGCAAATGCTGAGTGTCGGGATATTAATTGCAGCAGATTGCTTCGCTGCGCTCGCAATGACGTTCGTCTTTTCGCTGCTTTGAGATTTCTCGGCTTCGCTCGAAATGACACTATTTTCGTCATTCCCGCGCCCCTCTTCGTCATTCCCGCGCAGGCGGGAATCCACTGCAAGGCTTGGATCTGGATCCCCGTCTCCATTTTCATGGGGATGACGAGAACCCTGAGAATCAACCGCCGATCTCATGTCGACCGAAGCGGAGACATCTGTCGCCCGACGCTGCAGCGTATCGGCAGTTTGCGTTTGCCGCAGGGCTTTAATCTGATGCAAAGCAGCCAGGGTATCGGCGGTTTCACCCGACTGGCTGATGGTGACAAATAACGTGTTGTTCTCAATGACCGGGTTGCGGTAACGGAATTCACTGGCCACTTCCACTTGACAAGGCATGCCAATAATATCTTCAGCCCAATATTTGGCCACCATACCGGCATGGTAGCTGGTGCCACAGGCGATAATATGAATACGGTTAATGCTGGCAAACATTGATTCGGCGAGTGGCCCGAAGCTCGATACCAATACCTGATCCTGAGTAATACGCCCTTCCAGCGTATCGATCACCGCCTGCGGTTGTTCAAAGATTTCTTTGTGCATGTAGTGGCGATGTTCGCCCAGTTCTACCGAGGTAATATTAAGGCTGGATTCTTTAACAGGCCGCTCGACTTTTTCACCGGTTGCCGCATTGAAAATTTCTACAGAATCGCGTTTCAGCAGCGCCACATCACCGTCTTCAAGAAAGATGAAATTCTGCGTGACCGGCAAGAGTGCGGAAACATCAGAAGCAATAAAGTGTTCGCCGATACCAATACCAATCACCAGCGGGCTGCCTTTGCGTGCGGCAATCAGGGTTTCTGGATCATCGGTGGCAACGACGCCGAGTGCATAGGCACCTTCAAAGCTTTTTATCGCAGCCAAAACCGATTGCAATAAATCTTTTTCGACAACTTTCGAATCCGGTGCGCCATACATTTGCTGGTAAATCGCATGGGCCACCACTTCAGTATCGGTTTCTGAGGTGAATCGATACCCTTGCGCCAGTTGCTGCTGCTTCAGGGATTGATAGTTTTCGATAATGCCATTGTGCACCACTGCAACACGCTGATTACAAATATGCGGGTGGGCATTATGTTCGGCGGGCACACCATGGGTTGCCCAGCGGGTATGGGCAATACCGATCTGCCCGCTGAAAGCGCTTTCCAGCGCATCAATTTTAGTTTCCAGCTGTTTGATTTTACCCATTGAACGTACCCGTTCAATCTGGTTATCCGCACCGAGCAGGGCCATGCCCGATGAGTCATAACCGCGGTATTCCAGACGGCGCAGGCCTTCCATCAGAATAGGTGTTACGTTTCGTTCGGCGATACCGCCTACAATGCCACACACAGTTTGTCAGCCTCCGTTGTGCAAATGGGGATTATACATCAGTCGTTTAGCTGCTCTGCCAGCCATCGGTATATCAGGATTTGAGCCAGTCTTCGATTTCACATTGCGGTACAAAGCCATCAATATACTTCAGCAATAAACTGCGGATCTTGCTGTGATCGGCGTTTTTTATAGCGTCTTGTAATTGATCCAAAATCGGCTTCAAGGTCACCCACGGGATAATATGCTCTTCGGCACGCATGATTTTCCGGTGTTTGGTCATCGACACATTATCGCCAATCAGCAGCTCTTCATAGAGCTTTTCACCATGTCGTAAGCCGGTAAATTCGATGGCAATATCGCCATCAGGATTGTCAGTATCACGCACCGTTAAACCACTTAAATGAATCAGCCGCCGCGCCAAATCAACGATTTTTACAGGCTCGCCCATGTCCAGCACAAACACGTCACCGCCCATACCCATGGCCCCCGCCTGAATCACCAGTTCAGCCGCTTCCGGAATCGTCATAAAGTAACGAATAATCTCGGGATGGGTGACCGTCACCGGGCCACCATCAATGATCTGTTGCCGGAATAATGGCACCACTGAACCGGAAGACCCCAGCACATTACCAAAGCGCACCATGGTAAAGCGCGTGGCAATATCGTCATCTGAGTCAGCGGCAAGTCCCTGCAACACCAGTTCAGCCAGACGCTTGCTGGCACCCATGGTATTGGTTGGCCGCACGGCTTTATCAGTTGAGATCAATACAAAGGTTTCAACATCGGTGGCGATAGCGGCAAGTGCCGCACTTAAGGTGCCAAACACATTGTTACGTACACCTTCAGTGATATTTTTTTCCACCATTGGCACATGCTTGTAGGCCGCTGCGTGGTATATGGTATGAATATCAAACTTCTGGCAAATTGCCTGCAACCGGTTCTGATCCAGGACTGAGCCCAGCAGACTAATAACGGGTACGTTGGTACCCAGTACTTCGAGTTCTTTTTCGATCTGATACAGCGCAAATTCACTGATTTCAAACAGCACCAGTTGTTTCGGCTGATTACGAATGATTTGCCGGCAGATCTCACTGCCGATGGAACCACCCGCCCCGGTCACCAATACATTTTTCCCGGTAATATTGCGTTTGAGCAGCGTTTTATCTGGGCTGACAGATTCGCGGCCCAACAAATCAGCAATATCGAC
>CAMPHB010000286.1 GCA_946885755.1 uncultured Methylophaga sp.
AGGTACAGAAAAACTGCCCGATGGGTACGCCATATTCACGCGTGACCAATAAAACAGACTATGAATGGGTGCAGGCAGAATTAAAAGCTATTCGTAACGCACTGTCCAAGGTGGACACAGACGATGCCAATCAGCTTCGTCATTATCTTGGAGCTTCAAGAATGTATGCCTCACACCGGATGGGATATGGCCGGACGCGCATCCTTGGCGAGCCTGATCTCGTCTTCACTAACCCTTATTTCACGCGCACATTCAGTGAATATGCGACCGCCCAACAAGCCATTATTTTGACCTCTGGCACCTTGGCCACATCACCAGCAAATGAGCATGGCCTGACCTGGCTAAAAGAGGCGTTCAGAATTGATAACGAGTCCGTTGGCCATGTCGCGTTTTTTGCCCCGGAAAAGTATGGCCAGATGACCTTCGAGCTGGCGGGCAGTGACTTTCCGCGAGTGTTTAAAGATCGATATCAAGAACAGCATTCTAAATACAATGAAAGTTGGCTGGACGCGGTATCTGATTATATCGAGGGTGTAAGCGGTAATACGCTGGTACTGACAGCCTCTCATGAAGAAACGCAGCTTTTGATTAAGCGCCTGTCGAGGACAGACATTACTTATCACAAGCGTGGGCAAAAACTCAGCAACGCAATCAAGTCCTACAAAGCGACCAACGGCATCTTTATCACCGCAGCGGGCAAAGCGGGGATGGATCTTCGTACCAGTGATGGCCGTCAATTATTGGAAGCGGTGGTCATTACGCGTCTGCCGTTTCAGCCACCTCAAGAGGCACAGCAGCAAAATCTTGCAGAGTATTTGCGGCAGGAATCGGATATCGCCAATCCAGACGTCAAAGCGTCTCAGTACTACTACAAGAAGACCATCAACGGCGCTGTTCGCAGGTTGAGGCAAGCACTGGGCCGAGGTATTCGCGACCAGGATGATGCAATTAAGATCGCCATTCTCGACCCGAGATTCCCACTGTTCTCAGAAATCAATTCATTAAAGCCGCTGAAGTCTGCGATCCCGGCGCGTTTTCAGACCAGTTATCGGCAGGCAGTCATCGTGAGCAAGCAACAAAGAGAGGTTGGGTTATGGTAAGACAGCACGAACCATTTCGGATGGTCATGAAAATCGGTTCACCGGTGATTCTCAAATCGCATCCACCCAGCTTGGACGCATTGCTCTATGCAGCGATGTCAGCGCATTGGGGGAGTGAAGTAAATGTGCTTGAGAAAATGAAAGACCTGCTTCGCTGGGATGCAGAGGGTGGTTTTTTTCATGCGAGCAGTATGCGGTTTGTGGTGACCAACAAGGCGACGTTGACCGCTGCAAACGCCTACCGGACCGACCACATCAAAAACAAGCTCACCAGCGAGATGATTGCCCCGAACGGTCAGAGCGATACCTATTCACGCGTTGTGGTCGAAGGTGGACCTTACAAAACCAGAATGACCCAGCGCAATGCCTATTGCGCACCTTATGTCATGTTCGACGGTAACGGCGACCGAGAGCAGGTAACGGCTTTATTGAATTACTACCTATGCGGTGTCGGCTATGACGCACAAAACAATGCGCAGGGCGAAGTCATCGACATTGAATCATTTGATATGGGCATCGACACCAGCATCAGCCTCAACGGACAAGCAAACCGCTGCATCCCTGTCGAACATGCACATATAAAAAACATCACCGGGCAACAAGGCCACAACCGGATCGTACCGCCCTATTATCAGGGCGATCTGGTTGCGGTCGTCATGCCCGACAGAGTACGAACCATCCATCATTTAGACATCGGTAAAGCTATTTAGCAAAGGAGAAAGGTATATGACCACATATACACTGAAAGGCGAAATCACCACACTTGAACCATTAACCGTTTCAATGCCGGGCTTAAAGCGAGGTAATGTCACCGTGCTGCCACGAAACGGCGCGTCCGAAATACCGTATTTTCCGGCAAGCTCAATTCGAGGTGCTCTGCGTCATGCTGCCCATCGCGCCGTTCTTCGACTGGCCAAAAAACACACTGGCCAGTCACACCCATTCGGATTGAATGAGCACTTCATGCTGGCTCAGGGTGTGGATGCCGCCAGGGTAACTAAAGGTGAGTCTGGATCGGGTCAAATCGACTTTGGTAAAGAACTGAGAAATGCCAACCCAATGCTGTCGGCATTTGGCCGATGGGGTCTGGAATCAAATCTCTCGGTCGGTAATGCACTGCCGGAAACAAACGGCTGCTGGAGCATGTTTGGTGGTGGCGCCAGAAGTGTATCGTTTGAGCGCGATACCAGCTTACTTGAAGAGCTGACTTCGGAAGACCAGGAAAGACTACAAAAAATTATGCTGGAAATGACGGCATTCAGTGTCGATAACGCAGACTTAAAGGCAGAAGAGGCTGCGCTGAAAAAGTCCCTGAAAACAGCCGGTGAAGACGAGCGTGATGCTGTTTTTAAGCGGCTGGAAGAAATTGATACCATTCGCAAAACATTGAAAAGCGAGAAAGAAGGGCCGGAAGATTCCATCAGACGACCGATTGATGGCTATGAGGGTTTTTCAATTGGTGCGAGCCTGGCGCATCGGATGATGCTCAGAAACAGCAATGAAAATGAGCTTGGATTACTGCTGATGGCGCTGGCGGAATTTGCCCGCGAACCACGTCTTGGTGGCCATAAATCGCATAACAGCGGCTTAATCTCAATGCACTACAC
>CAMPHB010000287.1 GCA_946885755.1 uncultured Methylophaga sp.
TTTATGAAGCGCTTTATGGCGAGCATCCCTACGCGGCTATGCCCAGCGGCAATGAAGCCAGTTTAGAGCAGATCCAAATTAACGATTTACAGGCTTTTTTTCAGCAATATTATGTAGCGCAAAATGCTGTGCTCATTATGGTGGGCGATTTACGTACCACTGATGCAAAAGCTATTTCAGAAAAAATCTCGGCAGCCTTGCAAAAAGGTGAGGCCGCCGCACCGCTGCCCGCGGTGGCAGACTTAGACAAAGCCAGTGAGCAACACATCGACTTCCCGTCCAGTCAATCTCACATTTTGGTCGGCCAGCCGGGCATTACTCGTACCGATCCAGATTACTTTCCATTATATGTCGGTAATCACGTGCTGGGCGGAGGTGGTCTGGTATCCATTATTAACGATGAAATCCGCGAAAAGCGAGGCCTCAGCTACAGTGCTTACAGTTATTTTCGGCCAATGCGTAAAGCCGGACCCTATCAGTTGGGTTTGCAAACCCGTAACGAACAGGCCGATGAAGCGTTGAAAGTGCTGCGGCAAACGCTGCGGGATTTTGTTAAAAATGGTCCGACGGAAGAACAGTTAGAAGCCGCCAAGCAGAATATTACCGGCGGTTTTGCCCTGCGCCTCGACAGTAATAGTAAAATTGCCGACTACCTCGGGGTTATCGGCTTTTATCAACTGCCGCTTGATTACCTCGATACTTTAAAACAGAAGGTTAATAACGTCACGAAAGCAGAGATCCAGGATGCTTTTTTGCGGCGTGTGAATCCAGACAAAATGGCGACGGTAATAGTTGGTGGCAAAAGCGACAGCAAAGAGTAACGCATCAGTTCGGATCATTGGTGGTAAATGGCGAGGTCGGAAGTTAACGTTTCCGGATCTCGCTGATTTACGGCCAACACCGGACCGGGTAAGGGAAACGCTGTTTAACTGGCTGCAACCTTATATTGGCGGCGCACACTGTCTGGATGCCTTTGCCGGCAGCGGCGTGCTAGGTTTTGAAGCCGCTTCACGCGGCGCTGCTGAAGTTGACTTATTTGAGCTGGCACCCGCCGCGGTATCGGCATTAAAAACCAATCAGCAAAGTTTGAAAGCCGATAATTGCCAGATAAACGCGCAAGACGTACTGGCGCATATTGCCGACACATCGGCAGTTTATGATGTGGTGTTTCTGGATCCGCCGTATCGTGCTGGTTTATGGACAGCCACGGCAGAACTACTGGAAAAACAGGGCTGTTTATTAGCGCACAGCGTGATTTATCTTGAGTGTCCGGCCAGACAAGCTTTACCGGCGCTGCCTGATAATTGGCAGTTAACCAAAGACAAAATCGCAGGTGAGGTAAGATACTGTTTATTTGCCAGACAATAGGCCAGATTTATGCCGATTACCGCTATTTATCCCGGTACCTTTGATCCGGTCACCCATGGCCATACTGATCTGGTGCATCGCGCCAGTCGTTTATTTGAAAAAGTGATTGTTGCAGTCGCCGCAGATACCGGCAAAAAATGTTTATTTAGTCTTGATAAACGGGTTGCCTTGGCGAAAACAATTCTGGCCGATATGACCAATGTAGAAGTGGTCGGTTTCAGCGGTTTATTGGTGGATTTTGCTGCTGACAGACAAGCCAATGTCATTATCCGTGGTTTGCGCGCAGTGTCGGATTTTGAATACGAAGTACAACTTGCGGCTATTAACCGTCGCTTGCATGTTGAAGTTGAGACGCTGTTTTTGGCGCCCGCCGAACAATATACATTTGTTTCCTCAAGTCTGGTGCGACAAATTGGTTTATTAAATGGCGATATTTCGCAATTTGTGGCGCCTTGTGTACAGCTGGCATTTGCCGAATGTCTGGCGAAAAAAGCTGATTAACGCTATGATCTATAAGTTTTTCTGTTAAACCACCGGAGACCGTATGTCCCTGTTTATTACTGATGAATGCATTAACTGTGACGTTTGCGAACCGGAATGTCCGAATGGTGCGATTTCTCAGGGTGAAGAAATTTATGTCATTGATCCGGACTTGTGCACGGAATGTGTGGGCCACTTTGACACGCCGCAATGTGTGGAAGTCTGTCCGGTCGATTGCATACCTAAAGATCCCGATAATGTTGAAAATCACGACCAGTTATATAAAAAGTATGAATTTTTAATGGCGGCCGGCAAATAAGGCTTTTAAATTGTTTTTGTCAACGTTATGATAAATCTGCTGTTTTTCTTAAATTAAAGGCAAGTAAAAAATGACTAAGTTGTCTGCATTAGATTTAAATAATTTGTCCGAGCAAGAATTACAAAAATTGATCAACCAGTCTAAAAAACAAATCAAAAAGCTGAAAACCAAAAAAGTCGCCGAACTGAACAGTAAAGATGCAGATGTCGTGGCAGTCGCTGATGCAGTGCGGCACTTAGCCAAGGCGAAAAAAGTGACTCCTGCGGAAGCTTTATCGGCGGTCGCTAAAAATATGCGTGTCGGTATGACTGCCAGCCGCAAGGCCCGTAGTGAAAGCGCTGTTAAATACCGTCATCCGCAAGATGCGAGCAAAACCTGGAAAGGCTTTGGTAAGCGTCCTCTATGGCTCAATGATGAATTGAAGCGTGGTCGTAAACTTGAAGATTTCAAGGTGTGATGATCTTCACCGACTTGTAAAAAGAAGCGGCTGAGGCCGCTTTTTTT
>CAMPHB010000288.1 GCA_946885755.1 uncultured Methylophaga sp.
TGTTTATCACCGATATGGCTGACCTCACTGGCCGGCCGTTGTTCGATGGGGATCTGATCGCCGTTTTGACATTGCCAGTCGATAGTTGACTGCGGCGCCGCGACCATAAACTTTACGTTGTGATATTGCGCCAAAACGGCCAGCGCATAAGTACCGATTTTATTGGCCACATCACCATTGGCGGCGATCCGATCGGCCCCGACAATCACCCAGTCAACTTTGCCGGCGGCCATCAATGCTGCTGCCGCCATATCAGATTGCAGCGTACAAGGGATATTCTCCTGCACCAGTTCACACGCCGTCAGCCTTGCACCTTGTAGCCAGGGCCGGGTTTCATCAACAAAAACATTCTGGATTTTACCTTCGGCAAAACCTTGCCGAATCACACCGAGCGCCGTACCAAAACCGCCGGTCGCCAGCGCACCGGCATTACAATGCGTTAATACACGGCTGTTATTGTCGATTAACGCTGCACCGAGTTTTCCCATGGCATGATTGGCTGCAATATCGTCCTGATGGATTTGTCTGGCCACCGTCAGCAACGCAGGTTCTGGATTTTCACCGTCCGGCAGTGACTGATAAACGCCGGTCATTTTGTTAATCGCCCATTGCAGATTCACCGCAGTGGGGCGCGAATCCATTAATGTTAGTAAGTGATCACTCATTGCTTTCTGCCAATCATCACCTGTTGTCTGCCAGGCTTGCCGGGCTGCCAGGACCACCGCATAAGCAGCTGTCACTCCGATCGCCGGCGCACCACGCACCACCATGTCTTTTATCGCCTGCGCAACGCTGTCACTGTCGCGGTAACTCAGCCACACCGTTTCTGCCGGCAAGCGCCGCTGATCCAATAATTGCAACGCATTTTCCTGCCAGCGAATCGGTTGTACGGGGTTGCTCTGGCTTGCCACTGTGTTCTCCTGCTTCGGGCGGTTATAATCGGACGCTATGAAAAAAATCGACCTGTTAATCAATGCCCGCTGGTGTTTGCCGATGACGGCGGACGAGACGATCCTGGAAAATCATACGATTGCCGTCGATGATGGCCATATTGTAGCGCTGTTACCGCAGGCCGAGGCAAAACAACAATATACCGCCACGCAGATCCATGACTTAAATGATCACGCCGTACTGCCAGGCCTGATTAACAATCACGGCCACAGTGCCATGAGCCTGTTTCGTGGTCTTGCCGATGACTTACCACTGATGCGCTGGCTTAATGACCATATCTGGCCGGCCGAGCAAAAATTTGTCGGTGATGCGTTTGTTGAAGCAGGTTCCGCCCTGGCTATTGCGGAAATGATCCGCGGCGGCACCACCACATTCAGTGATATGTATTTTTACCCGGAAGCCACTGCCAGGGTCGTTGATCAAAGTGGCATTCGCGCCAGTCTGGGCATGGTCGTCATTGAGTTCCCGACCAGTTGGGCACGCGATGTAAATGAGTACTTACATAAGGGTCAGGCATTACACGACAAGTACCGGCATCATCCGCGGATCACCACCAACTACGCACCGCATGCCCCCTACACCGTCGCTAATGCAACGCTGGAACAAATCATTGTTAATGCCGAAGAGCTGGATGTGCCGATTCAAATGCACATCCACGAAACAGCCAGTGAAATTAACACCAGTATTGAAGAGTATGGCGAACGACCACTGGCGCGCTTAAAAGCGCTGGGATTGTTATCACCGCGTTTGATTGCGGTACATATGACACAGCTGACGCCAGCAGAAATCGAAGAATGCGCGCAAGCGGGTGTTCACATCGCACATTGTCCGGCATCCAATTTAAAGCTGGCCAGCGGCTTTTGTCCGGTGGCAGCACTCAACAAAAATGGTGTGAATGTGACGATTGGCACGGATGGCGCGGCATCCAACAATGCTTTGGATATGTTTGCCGAAATGCGCCAGACTGCTCTGCTCGCCAAAGCAGTATCCGGCAACCCCAGTGCAGTGCCTGCGTATCAGGCACTGCAAATGGCGACTATCAATGCCGCTCGCGCATTGGGGATCGAACAACTAACCGGCTCACTGGAAACTGGCAAAGCCGCCGATATTATTGCTGTAAAACTCAGCGATCTGGAAACCCAGCCGTTTTACGATTTGGCTTCGCAACTAGTTTACGCCACTGGTCGCGATAAAGTCAGCGATGTTTGGGTAGCCGGTAAGCACTTACTTAAAAATCGTCAGATGACAACACTCGACCATCAGAAAATTCTCGCTGATGCCCGCCAATGGGCTCAAAAAATCAAGGCAATGGCATGACTTATCACAATGTTGACCCGGCAGAAGTTGCCAAATTTGATGCACTGGCTGACAGTTGGTGGGATCCGGAAGGCCAGTCCAAACCGCTGCACCAGATCAATCCGCTGCGGCTGCAATTTATCCGTGAACGCACACCGTTGAAAAACGCCAAGATCGTTGATGTTGGCTGCGGCGGCGGTATTCTCACCGAATCACTGGCATTAAGCGGTGCCGATGCCACCGGTATCGATATGGGCGAACTGCCTCTGGAAATCGCCCGGTTACATGCGCTGGAAGCCGGGCTGAAAATCAATTATCAGCAAATCACGGCTGAAGCCATGGCAGCGGCGCATCCTGATACATATGACGCCGTCACTTGTATGGAAATGCTTGAGCATGTCCCGGACCCGCAGGCCATTAT
>CAMPHB010000289.1 GCA_946885755.1 uncultured Methylophaga sp.
CAGCTGATTGAAGAGTTGGCCGCTGACTAACCGCGCCATTGCCGGACCGGGCCGGTATCGATATGCACAAAGTCAGAGGTTGGATAATAACCAACGCCGCCGGCATGTAGCTTAAGCGCAGCAGCATGTAAGTCGGTCAATTGCCGGCCGGGCAGACGAATATCAACTGCCTGACCAAGTGTGTGAAAACTTTTTTTGGCG
This sequence comes from uncultured Methylophaga sp., assembly GCA_946885755.1. The sequence continues at coordinate 202 of CAMPHB010000289.1, forward strand.
ACACCGCCAGCGCCGGTTTTGCGTAGCATTTCATTGGTTTTCGGTGAACGGTAACCGGAAATAATATGGTAGGGCTGCTTACCCTGCATTTGCCGGTGCAGGATAGTCATCAAATCGATCAGGTCATTATCCATAGCGATCATTTCATTGGTGCGGTGATCACGCAGGATATGGCTTATCGCCTGTAATTCGCTGGTCTGATAATGGCCTTCAGACCAATAGGTGGTTTTCAGTTGCTCGCCGGTATGTAGGTTAAAAAGAGACAGTTTGCGTTCCGGTAGTTTGGCGAGATTGGCAAACGCCTGCGGCATGGCCAACATGCTGGCGGTGGCACCAATACCGAGTTTGAGCCAGCGGCGGCGATGATGGCAGGTGGCAAGATTTGCCCGGCTAAAGCGACGGAATTTGTCCTGCATACAGCGAAATCCTAAACGGCGATTGGCGCGATTATAGAGCTGATAGTCTTTTAATTACAAGAATTTAGCCATCCGGCTATCACGGCCATAATGGTCGCTGGCAAAGCGTAATTCACCGTTTTCTGACCATGCTGTCTGATAAACAGCGTAGACCGGTAAGGGGGTATTTAAGGTTTTGCCGCGATTTTGCCGGCTGGCAAGAACCTCATCTATTAGCTGCCGGCTGTCGGCTTGGTTGAGGCTGAATTCCGCCAGTGCCAGCGGATCTTCGACGCGGATACAGCCCGAGCTGAAATTACGCTGGCTTTCGTCAAATAACGCTTTATCGGACGTGTCATGCAGATAAATACTCCATGGGTTAGCAAACATAAATTTCATCGTGCCCAGTGCGTTCAAGGGACCCGGTTGCTGGCGTAAAATATACGGAAAATAACTACTGCTGAGCTGCCACCAGTTAATTTCATCTATCTCACGTTCCACCCGTATATCGTCAATATTTTCAAATACCTGAAATTGCTGACTGGCAAGATAGTCTGGATCAGCCTGTTGCTTGGGTAAAATATCTAAGCGGGCAAGTTTATTGGGGACGGTCCAGTAGGGGTTAAAAACAATATGACTCATTTCGCTGTTAAAGCTGGGTGTTTGCCGGTAGCTGCGGCCAATAATCACCCGCATATTCAGTGCGATGTGATTATTTTCGACCGCAGTCAGATGATAACCGGCCAGATTAACCATTAAATAACGATCGCCGGGGTCATTTGGCAGCCAGCGTAGCCGTTCCAGCGATGTCTGTAACTGCGAAATCCGTTGTCTGACCGGCTGGTTCATTGCAGTGTGGGTGGCATTGCCAATAATACCGTCTACTTTCAGGCTATAGCGCTGCTGAAAAAGCTTAACCGCATCAACTAATTGCGGATCATAGACATCAACCGGATTGTCGTGGATATCAATACCGGTCAGTTCAGCCGCCAGCCGCTGGCGGATATTCACAATTTCAGCATGTTGATCGCCGGGGCGCAGTAGCGGTAAATCGCCGATAGCCGGCCAGCCACCGCGTTTGGCAATTTGCCGGTATTGCGCCAGCATTTTTTGTAAAAAAGCATAATCCGGTGTTTGTGGCAGTAAACCTGCAATCGCGTTATCCAGGGTGCTGGCATCGGCTTTATCAGCGATCAAGCTTGCCAGAAAGGCAACGTTGTCAAACGTATCGCCGCTGATATGCCAGTCGGGATCAGCAACAGCTGGGCGGGTGCGGCCAAGTGCCAGTTCTTCTGTTAATCGCAGCAAGCTGGCGGTTAACAATTCATCTGTTTCACGAGCCTTGGCCGGCTGCATATGGCGTAATTGCTGTTGCACTTTCGGCAGTGGGTAATGGCGACGGTTAAGGCCATGCTGCTCAACGTTTTCCAGCCATTTAACGGCAACTTCACCGGCTGGATTGAGTTTACCTCCAGTGAGCCAGAGCAGACGCGTCGGTGAATCGTACAAAGCCTCACGGACGTCGTCAGTTAAAACAAAACTATCTGGATTGACGTCTGCCTTAAGTGGCGGCGCGGCCAGTAAAAACGCGCATAAACACAGTAACGGCAAGCTGCGCATCACACCATCCATTGTGTTGTTGACACAGCTTTATCTTCACCGCTAACACCTAAAGGGTCAAGCCGTAAGGCGTTTATTACGGATCAGTAGCCACAGAAAAAATGGCCCGCCCAGTAAGGTGGTAATGACCCCGACCGGTAACTCGGCAGGCGCAATAATCATTCGTGCCATGGTATCGCAAATGATCAGAAAACTGCCGCCAAACAGCATACTGGCCGGGATCAGCCACTGGTGATCCTGACCAATCAATAACCGGCAAATATGCGGCACCATCATGCCGACAAAACCAATCGGACCACACAGGGCAACAATAGCCCCGACACATAAAGAGGTGATTAAAAACAACAGATAACGCAGCCGGTTGACGTTAACGCCCCGGCTGGCCGCAATATCATCACCGGCCATCAGCAGATTTAATTCACGGCCAAAACCGATAATAACCAGCGC
>CAMPHB010000290.1 GCA_946885755.1 uncultured Methylophaga sp.
GGTTTTTACACCTTAACGATCGGCACTAAAGATGGCTTTGCGGTTGTCCGTGATCCGATTGCCTGCAAACCAGCTGTGATTGCTGAAACCGATGATTACGTGGCGATGGCCTCTGAATACCAGGCGCTGACTACATTACCGGGTATTGAAGATGCCAAGGTCTGGGAGCCGGAACCGGCAAAAATTTACGTCTGGGAACGTCACTGAGTACTGGTGTATTAGGAGAATCGCAATGACAACGAACAACTTAGCAGAAAACCCAGCGATCGAGACCAACGCCGGTGTTGCCAAAGTAGATCTGGCAAAAAGCACGGTGCGTGAGCTCAATCAGGCGCTGCATGATCAGCACGATGAAATGAGCATTGAAAAATGGCAGGTGCTGAACCCTAAAGGCCACCATAACCTCGCGGTAGGTGTTGACCAGAAACTGAAGATCGATATCCATGGCCCCGCCGGCTACTACTGTGCCGGCATGAACCAGCAAGCCGAGATCACTATTCACGGTCATACCGGTCAGGGTGTCGCGGAAAACATGATGTCAGGCACCGTCCGCGTTAAGGGCAATGCTTCGTCAGCAGCCGGTGCCACAGCCCACGGCGGTTTACTGATCATCGAAGGGGATGCCGGTTCACGCTGTGGTATTTCCATGAAAGGCGTCGACATCCTCGTTAAAGGCAGCGTCGGCCATATGAGCTGCTTTATGGGTCAAGCTGGCGTTTTGGCAGTGTGTGGTGACGCCGGTGATGCACTGGGCGACTCACTCTATGAAGCCCATATCTACGTGAAAGGTTCAGTGAAGTCGCTGGGCGCGGACTGCATTGAAAAACAAATGCGGCCTGAGCACATCGAGGAACTGACAGAACTATTTGAACGCGCTGGTGTGACCGATCAGGACCCGAGAGATTTCAAACGCTACGGCTCTGCCAGACAGCTTTACAACTTTAAAGTTGATAACGCTGGTGCTTATTAATTGCTGATATTGCGAGGAAATAGAAATGAGTGAAAAAAGAAAATACATGACCGTACCGCGCGAATCAGCGACATTTGACCGTTCGACGATGTCGGAGATCCGTCGTGCTGCAGATACCGGCATTTATGATATTCGCGGCGCTGGTGCCAAACGCAAATTGCCGCATTTTGACGATTTGCTGTTTTTGGGCGCCAGTATGTCGCGTTATCCGCTGGAAGGTTATCGTGAAAAATGTAATACCTCGGTGACCCTGGGAACCCGTTTTGCCAAAAAACCCATCGAGCTGGAAATCCCGGTCACCATTGCCGGTATGAGCTTTGGTGCCTTGTCTGCTTATGCTAAAGAAGCTTTGGGGCGCGGCGCTTCAGCGGTAGGTACTTCAACGACTACCGGTGACGGCGGTATGACCCCGGAAGAACGGGGTCAGTCCACCAAACTGGTTTATCAATACCTGCCCTCACGTTACGGCATGAACCCTGACGATCTGCGTAAAGCCGATGCCATTGAAGTGGTTTTGGGTCAGGGTGCGAAACCCGGCGGCGGCGGTATGCTGCTGGGTCAGAAAATCACTGATCGTGTTGCCAAGATGCGTACCTTGCCCAAAGGCGTGGATCAACGCTCCGCCTGTCGTCACCCTGACTGGACCGGTCCGGACGATCTGGAAATCAAGATCAAGGAACTACGTGAAATCACCGACTGGCAGGTGCCGATTTACATCAAAGTCGGTGCGACTCGTACCTACTATGATGTGAAACTGGCGGTCAAAGCCGGTGCCGATGTGATTGTTGTTGACGGTATGCAGGGTGGTACTGCAGCAACCCAGGATGTATTTATCGAACATGTCGGTATTCCGACCATGGCAGCTATTCCACAAGCGGTTCAGGCACTTCAGGAAATGGGCATGCACCGTAAGGTTCAACTGATTGTTTCCGGTGGTATTCGTAACGGTGCTGATGTGGCCAAGTGTATGGCGTTGGGCGCTGACGCCGTTGCGATTGGTACCGCTGCGATGATCGCATTGGGTGATAACGATCCGAAGTGGGAAGAAGAGTACCAGAAGCTTGGTTCTACATCTGGTTCCTACGATGACTGGCATGAAGGTCGTGACCCGGCCGGTATTTCCACCCAGGATCCGGAGCTGATGAAACGATTTGATCCGATTGAAGGTGGCCGCCGGCTGGCCAACTACCTGCGGGTTTTGACGCTGGAAGCCCAAACCCTGGCTCGTGCCTGCGGTAAAAACGACCTGCGTAATCTGGAACCAGAAGATCTCGTGGCTCTGACGGTGGAATCTGCGGCTATGGCGCGGGTACCTCTGGCTGGCACCAGCTGGATTCCGGGGACCAACAGTCAGTTTTAACAATGACTGATAAACGTTTATAAGAATTGGACTGATGCTGTAATTAATATTGATTCAGGTGAAATTACCCCGTTGCCTTTATCTTTAACTGATTGCAGTGTCAGTCCAGCCTTAAAAAATATTCAAGGAAGAATCGCACTAAACTTATAAAGGCAGGCCATTTTTTATTTAAAATAAAATAGTGGTTTGTTTATTTTTGCTCGTCAGTATTTTCTGTACTGACTTTTACCTGCTATAAAAAAATCATTAATAACGCTTATGACAACACTTGTTATGGGCGTTTTTTCTCTCCCAGAAGTCATTATGTCGCTTCAATCATATGATTTTAAT
>CAMPHB010000291.1 GCA_946885755.1 uncultured Methylophaga sp.
GCTTTATGGCAAAAACATCAGCACATTTTTTTGCCAAAAGTGGAAAATAAACGTGACTTTTAGCCTTTTTTTGAGCGTACAATGCCGTTAGCCCTTTTTTTCAAGGGCAGTAGAAAGCCGGTTTAGGAGTTAGACCGGCAAGGTTTTAGAAATTGAGGTTGATATGGCAGAGCAAGTTACAGGTACGGTTAAATGGTTCAATGATGCAAAAGGATTCGGTTTTATTGAACGCGCCGATGGTCCGGATGTTTTCGTTCACCACAGCGCTATCAAATCTGATGGCTTCAGAACATTGAAAGAAGGTCAGGCCGTTACAATGGAAGTGACGCAGGGTCAAAAAGGCCCACAAGCAGAAAACGTCATTCCTGGCTGATTTTTTGGCGATTACGCTAAAAGCCGGTGCCTGTCGCCGGCTTTTTTTTGTCTCAATGAAATGCGACTTGACCCACAACTTTGAAAGCGCAAAATGAAGCTTTGTTGACAACGACAAGGATGCTGCCATGAAAACCTTAACTCTGCCCCTCTTAATAATCGCCATGCTGTTTGCCACAACTGCCCACGCTGACTGGGGCAAAATGCTGGAAGACTTCAAAGCGGCCGGCAAAACCATGCTGGGTCAGGAAAGCGTGACTGACGGACTAAGCAATGAAACCATGATCGATGGTCTGCGGGAAGCTCTGGAAGTGGGCAGTCGCCGTGCTATCAATGCTGTCGGTCAGGATGGTGGTTATTTGAATAACCCGAAAATCCGTATTCCGCTACCACCGCGCGCGCAACAGGCATCGGACATCATGAAAAAATTCGGCATGAGCCAACTGGCTGAGGATTTTGAAACCAGCATTAATCAGGCCGCCGAAAAAGCAGCGCCACAAGCCACTGAACTCATGATCAATGCCATTAAAGCCATGACTATTGACGATGCCAAAAATATCTTACAAGGTGAGAGTGACGCGGCAACGCGTTACTTTGAAGATAAAACACGGCCGCAACTGGCCAGCTTATTTTCACCGGTGGTTGATGATTCACTGAATCAGGTTGGCGCCACCCGCTACTACAATCAGCTTGATGATCGTATGCAAGCAGTGCCTTTAGTGGGCCAAAACCTGAATCTGAATTTAACCGAATACGTTACCAACGAAGCATTAAACGGATTATTTGTCATGCTGGCTGCTGAAGAACAAAAGATCCGCGAAAATCCGGCAGCCCGGACCACTGAATTGTTGAAAACCGTATTCAGCGAATAATAAAGCGCTACTCAGCACCAGCGCATTGATTTAAAATAAGCACAAAAACCATAAGGGAATCAAAAATGGCTTCATTACACAGACCCAACCTCGCCAGTCAGGGCACCGCACTGAAAGCATTATTTACCGGTTATTTGATAGTGATTGCCGTCGGTTATTTGATGGCACTGGTGCAAATTCAGCTGACCCACGGTCTGGCTGATGGTGAGTACGGTTTGTCGATTGATGACATTGTTTACAGCTATTACGGTAACCGTAATAACTCACTGCTGGAAAACAAATTACACGGCTCGATGAAGCCGATGGCCACTGATGAAGAGCGTGAACAAATCATCCAGTGGATCCACAGCGGTGCGTCTGAAGAGGCTTACGAAAGCACTGGTATTCAGCAGATTTTCGAAGCCAAGTGTATCGTTTGTCACAATGCCGAGGCCGGTGGTGCGATTCCCGATTATTCGGATTTTCAGGCTATTAAGGATCGGGCACTGGTGGATACCGGTGCCAGTATTACCGCCCTTGCAAGGGTGTCGCATATTCATTTATTCGGTATCGCGTTTATCTTTATGTTCGTGGGCCTGATTTTCAGTCTGGCGGCCGGTGTACCCAAACCGCTAAAAGTCATCGTCATTTCGATGCCCTATATCTTTTTGCTGGTTGATATTGCCGCCTGGTGGCTGACCAAACTGCATCCTAACTTCGCCTGGTTTGTATTAATCGGTGGCGGTGCGATGGCCTTGTCATTCGCCTTTATGTGGGTGGTATCGATGTATGAAATGTGGATATTGCCGCGTTTTCGTGAAGATCACCGCGACGCGCTGCTTGATGAATAAAGCTTGCAGACTGCAGTTTTAGCTCAATTAGAAAATCCCGCTGCCGGCGGGATTTTCTTTTTGCATACGTTGATAAAACGCTATCAACTCTATCGACCAGTCTTGTTCGAGTGACCGCAAACGTTCAGTGCTGAGTGGTGGCAAAAACGCTGGCATGGCATTAAAGGCAAACACCACAATATTGCGATAATTTTCCAGTGATAAACATACCGTACGCCTATCAAATACTTGCCGGATTGTTTTCAATGCATCCACAAACGCTTCGGCATCATCAACCAGCAGATTAATCGCCAGATGGCCTGTGCTCGTTAAATTATTACGGCATTGCTGTAGGAAATCACTATTTAACAACCATTGCGGTGTTTTTTGATCAACCCCGATATCCAGCAGAATCAAATCAAAGTGTGTTGTTTGTGGCTGCGCCAGATAATGCTGAATAGACTCAATATGGATTGGCCAGCTAGCCGGGAAATAAAAATATTGCCGGGCAATGTCAGCAACCTCAGCAGAAATCTCTACTGCCTCGCCCTGAATCAGTGGAAACTGCTGCGCCAAAAAACGCGCTGTCGCGCCGCCCCCTGTACC
>CAMPHB010000292.1 GCA_946885755.1 uncultured Methylophaga sp.
AACCATTATCCTGGGTCTGGCTGTTGGTTCCAAACTGAGCGCTGAGGAATTCCTCAATCCGACCACGCTGGGCATTCTGGTGCTCGGTATGATCGCCTTTTCGATTGGTACCGCTTCAGGTGTCATTATGGCGAAAATTCTTAACAAACTTATCAAAGAGCCCATCAACCCGCTGATTGGTTCAGCCGGTGTATCCGCCGTGCCGATGGCAGCCCGGGTGTCCAATAAGCTAGGCCTTGAAGCTGATAAACATAACTTCCTGCTGATGCATGCTATGGGGCCAAATGTGGCGGGGGTTATCGGCTCGGCGGTAGCGGCTGGTATCCTGATTAACTACGCTGGTGGCGCCATTTAACAAAGACGCGGACAGACCTCAGGGACTGTCCGCGCCCTTAATGATCCTGGCTGAGGACATTTTTTTGCCTTTGCCTTTGATATCACAGGTAAATCCGGAAAATGATGCGCGGGAAATGATTTGTAATTGCCATTTATCAGCTTCTGACTGTTGATTTTGCTGCCATTTCAGAAAAGACTCATCGGCTTTGGTTATGATTTCTTCAGCTGGCATACCGATTTCCAGCTCATCACATAGTGTTTCGATCTTGTCCGTTTCCCATAAGTAGAAAAACGGGTAAATCAGTGCGGCAATAATCAATAGCTGCATTATATTGACAAAAAACTTCATGACAATTCCCCGGATAATGCGTTGATTATGCACTTATCCAAACGACAAAATATAGCCGCCGTTTGGCATTTTTCTCTTATTCAAGGTGTTTTGATGACACAATCCATTACTGAAGTAAAACTGCTGAGCAGTCCGGTAGCTTTGTTTAAAGTGCTCAAGTTTGAGGGGCTGGCCAGCAGCGGTGCCGAAGCCAAACAGCTGGTGGCTGATGGCCTTATCAGTGTCAACGGCGAAATCGAAACCCGTAAAGCCCGCAAGCTGGTCGCCGGTGATGAAATCCTGTTCGGTGATCAGCTATTAAAACTAATTAATTGACATCTGATTTTTCATATATATGATATTTCGCATATTTAAATGCGGATATTTGGATGCAATTACTGCAACTGCACAAAGCACTGGCTGACGATACGCGCCTACGTTGCCTGTTGCTGATCGCTGAACTCGGTGAATTGTGTGTCTGCGAGCTGACTTCCGCTTTGCAAGTCAGTCAGCCAAAAATATCCCGACATCTTGCCCTGCTACGCGAAAACGGCCTGCTCAGTGATCGCCGGCAAGGCCAGTGGGTGTTTTATCAATTACATGCTGATTTACCGGACTGGGCGCTGGCAATTATTCGTGCTGGGGTTAAGAGCCAGCCGGATGTTTTACACGCCGATAAACAACGCTGTCAGCGACTGAATAATTGCTGTGAATGACTGACATTCTATAACGAGGTTCTGATGACGATTAAAGTAGGCATCAACGGTTTCGGCCGCATTGGTCGTTTGTGTTTACGTGCCGCCTGGGACTGGCCGGAAATTGAATTTGTGCAGATCAATGATCCGGCAGCCGATGCCGCCACCCTCGCCCATTTACTCAATTTCGACTCTGTACATGGCCGCTGGCAATATCAGGCTGACAACGATCCGCAAAACCTGCTGATTGGCGGACAAGCCATCCGCTGTACTGCCAACAAACAAATTCAGGATACCGACTGGTCACAATGTGATGTGGTGATTGAAGCCTCAGGTAAAATGCGTGATACCGCCCTGTTACAGCAGTATTTAGATCAGGGTGTTAAGCATGTGGTGGTCACCGCCCCCATCAAACAAGCTGGTGTTTTGAATGTGGTGATAGGCGTTAACGATCATTTATTTGATCCGAATTTGCATTCTATTGTTACCGCCGCCTCCTGCACCACCAACTGTCTGGCCCCTGTGGTAAAAGTCATTCATGAGCAACTGGGGATTAAGCACGGCATGATCACCACTATTCACGATCTGACCAATACCCAGTCGATTCTGGATACGCCGCACAAAGATCTGCGCCGGGCGCGAATGTCTGGCAACAACCTTATTCCAACCACCACCGGCAGTGCCACGGCCATTACCGAGATTTTCCCTGAACTAAAGGGCCGGCTGAATGGCCATGCTGTGAGAGTACCGCTGGCCAATGCATCGTTAACCGATTGTGTATTTGAAGTGGCGCGTAAAACTAATGCCGCTGAAGTAAATCAATTACTGAAAACCGCCGCCGAAACCTATCTGAAAGACATTCTGGGTTACGAAGAAAAACCGCTGGTTTCCTCGGATTTTCGTGGTGATCCGCGCTCCAGTATTGTTGATGCCTTATCGACCATGGTGACTAACGACACCCAGGTGAAAATTTTTGCCTGGTACGATAATGAATGGGGTTACAGCATGCGCACCATGGAGTTGGCCCGCAAGGTTGGCATGGCAGATTAACGGGCACGACGAAAAGTTAAATTTATACGGCGGCTGCCGGTTAGCGGATGATCGCCATCTTTTAATGTTAAAACACCATGATAATTCAGCCGCTTTTGCCGTCCCCAGACGATAACATCGCCATGCGACAACAAAATATTCTGTTTGCAATCAGCACGCTTTGCCCCGCCAAACTGAAACACCACCGGTAAACCCAGTGAAAACGACACTATCGGCTGGGCAAAATCCAGTTCGTCTTTATCC
>CAMPHB010000293.1 GCA_946885755.1 uncultured Methylophaga sp.
GAAATATGCCGGTGATAGTGCTGGCCACGTTCAGCAAAAAAATCTTCCAGCACTTGCCAGGCGCGTTTTTCGCCACCAATTTGCATGAGTGGATCCGCTTGCTGCCAACCTGCCGGCGGTGAAAATGCTGGCAGCTCATGATCGATAAACGTTGCCTGTTTTAACTGTGGGGCGGCCATGTCGGCACGCATGATTTTCTGCCAGTGTTTATCCCAGTCATCACGATCTGTTGAAGCGCGGATAACGGCACCTAACGGTGTTTCCTGCCAGTTAATGCCTTGTTGCTGACAAAATACCGTCAGTGCTTTATCACGCTGAAAAGTATTGTCGAGACCGATTTCCTGATGACTGAATAAAGTCTTGATTTGATAGGTGTGCGCTAATGTTTTAAACACCCGTAAAGCATCATCGTTACAAATATTTATCCGGGTATTAAAACGCTGTAAACGCTGATTAATATCATCCAGCGATTGCCAGACAAAACGCCAGTGTCGTTCACTAAAATGCGTATCAGCCAGTAACATCGGTTCAAAGATATAAAGCAGCAAAACTGGTAGATCCTGCTGACAAGCGTCTGCCAAAGGCTGGTGATCACTGAGTCGCAAATCACGCTTAAACCAGACAATATTGATCGCTGGTTTTGCCATTAACGACCCGGCGGCATGATTGGCCAGTCTGCCGCATCAACTGAATCCAAAGGCTGCTCACCCCTATCGCCCTGCCATTTTTTGATAAAGACACCATCGGGATCGTACTGGCGGGTTTGTTTATCGATATTAAAATGCCGGCCACCGCGCGGATCGGCGCCGACACCGGCAATGTACTGCCAGTTGCCCCAATTACTGGCGACATCGTAGTCAATCAGTTGCTGCTCAAAATAGGCGGCGCCAAACCGCCAGTCGAGCTGTAATTCGTTAACAAAACAACTGGCAGCAATTTGCCGGCCGCGATTGCTCATGTAGCCGGTCTCATTAAGTTCATTAAGCAGTGCATTAACCAATGGATACGGCGTATTGCCATGGCACCAGCGCTGATAACGCTCTGGATAAAAACAGCAGCGGCCGCCTTTATCGGCAATTCCGTGAAAACGAAATAATCTGGTGCCATAACGATGTGCATACCACTGAAAATATTCGCGCCATAACAACTCAAAATAAATCCAGTAAGTCGATTCGTTGGCAACAACCTGCTTTTCATACTGACGCAAGCGACTGACCAGACTGCGCACCGATAAACTGCCCTGCGCCAGCCAGGGTGAAAACTTGGTCGAGTTTTGCCAGCCATCCAGCGCATTACGCACCGTCTTATACATCGCCGGTGCATCCTCAGTGAAATAACTGGCCAAATGCTTTAGTGCCGCCTGTTCACCGCCAGTAAAAGCTGAATTTGCTGAAGGATGAAATGTAAACGCCGTGGTTGAAAACTGCGGCGGTGGTGATGGCAGGCGTTCAATGCGCGCCATCGGCCGGTTTACCGGTAAGTCTTCAACCAGCTTGCGAAATTGACTGAAGGTTGCCGGTAAATCATCAAGCGCAAATGGCAGATCTGTTTCAGCAAATAATGTCGCGGTATCGGCATCGTTGAAATGACATTCCGGGTATTGCTGCTGTAATTGTTGCCATTGGCGATTTTCGTAAACACCGGCATGGCGGCTGCGCCCTATCACCGACACCTGATATTGTTCGATAAGTTTACTAATCGCCGCGACCGGTTCTGCTTCAATAATCAGCAAATGCTGGCCGATAGCCTCAAGCTGCGCGGATAAATCTGCCAGTACCTGCTGTAAAAAATGCCAGCGTTTTTCGCCCATGGCTTTGCCATTAAAACCATTGGGTCTGAACCAGGCCGGATCAACACAAAAAACACAAAGTAACTGATCGCATTGCTGCATTTGCGACAACCCCGGATGGTCATGCAAACGCAAGTCATTTTGAAACCAGAACAAACCGGTAGTGCGCATAAAATTTCCCTGACAGACCGGCTTTATGACGGCACACCTTGTAAATGGTTCGGCCGCAGAGGTGTTATCTGCTTAAAAACGCCGAATTACTGCTCAACCAGCCAATAAAAACTAAACCCCGGAATCACCAGAGAACCCTCAAACTGCTCGGGCCGTGTGCCGGTAACTGCATCAATTAGCTGTCCTGATTGCGGTGCGACCCAGCGCCCTAAATCCGCCATATCCAGCAATTGCGGTTGCTGATCAAAATTACTGACCAACAGTACTTTTTCAGCCGGTTTTTGAATGTGATAACGGGCAAAAACAAACAAATGCGGATTAGTGACATCCAGTAGTTCACGGTTATTAAAATCAGCGAACGCATCCAGTTCTTTATGCACGGCGATCATGGTTTTTAACTGACTGAAAATCGCATATTCGACCGTGCCGGGCGTATGCCGCAATGCTGCTTTATCCCAGTCGATAAACGGCCGGTGCACCCAGCGTGAATCATCCATTTTGACCGGATCGGTTTTATAACTTTCATCATTGGTGGTGCCGATTTCATCGCCGTAATATAAAAGTGGCAAGCCGCCAAATGACAGGATCAGGTTGTGCAGCAGCAAAATAGTTTTTACTGCTTCATCAATTGCATCCGGATCATTACTTTCGATGGCGTGTTGTAATCCAACCAGTGATGCCAGAGA
>CAMPHB010000294.1 GCA_946885755.1 uncultured Methylophaga sp.
GATAAAGGTAGCTGCTTCGACTGTCATTTATGTGTTGCTGTATGTCCGACAGGCATTGATATTCGTAATGGTCAGCTGGAAGGCTGTATTACCTGTGGCTTGTGTATCGATGCTTGTGACTCTGTAATGGACAAAATCAATGAACCACGTGGGCTAATTCGTTATGCATCGCATGCTGAGTTGTATCAAAAAGCCCGGCAGGTCAGCTTGTTTAAACGGCCCAGAGTTCTAATGTATGGACTGATTTTGTTGTTATCTTTGGCAGGGATTGTTTACGGCTTTAGCACATTGTCGCCGACTGATTTATCGGTGATACCGGAGCGACAGCCGCGTTTTGTTCAACTGAGTAACGGCGATATTCAGAATCGTTACACTCTCAAGCTGCTCAATAAAGGTAACCAGCCGATTACTGTCCGTTATCGGATAAGTGGTCTTGCCGCTGCTGAATTACATGGTTTGCAACCAGAGTACAGCGTCGAGCCCGGCAAAGTGATTCCACTGATGGCTCTTGTCAGAGTGCCAGCAGATGAAGTGACGGCAGGTGTCAGCCGTCTGCAGTTTATTGCTGAGGTAATGGATGATCCATCAGCCACAACTGAATACCAAACGATATTTACAGCGCCATGATGGCTGCTTAGACCTAGTCTTAGCCATGTTGCAGATAAAGCTTTATGGCGGTCTGTTTTTAATCAGCCGGGTGTGTTTTTGCTATTCAGTAATTGATATAAATTCTTGCGCCGGTCTTTCAAATTGGTGACGGCGCCTTCACTGCGCACCAGTTTGAGTTTTTCCAGATCCAGATCGGAGAACATCATCATCTCGGTATTGGGCGTAGTTTCAGCCATTACCGCATCATGCGGAAAGGCAAAATCCGATGGTGAAAACACCGATGACTGGGCATATTGCACATCCAGGTTTTCGACTTTCGGCAGGTTACCGACACTGCCGGTAATGGCTACATAACATTCATTTTCAATGGCCCGTGCCTGGGCACAGTGGCGTACCCGCAGGTAGGAGTTTTTGGTGTCGGTCCAGTAAGGCACAAAGATAATATCCACGCCCTGATCGGCAGCGATGCGGCCCAGTTCAGGGAATTCGATGTCGTAACAAATCATGATCGCGACGCGTCCGGCATCGGTATCAAAAACCTGAAAATCATCACCGCCTTCAATCACCCAGTCACGGCGTTCATGCGGTGTGATATGGATTTTGCGTTGCATTTCGACGCGGCCATCGCGATGGCATAAATAGGCCACGTTATAAACCCGATCGTTTTCCAGCAGCGGCATCGAGCCGGTGATGATATTGATGTTGTAGCTGACCGCCATTTCTGACATTTCATCGCGGAACTGTTCAGTAAAACCGGCCAGAAAACGAATGGCACGGGTTTGGTCCATCTGATCGGTTAAGCCCATCAAGGGCGCATTAAAAAACTCCGGAAACAACGCAAAGTCACTTTTGTAATCAGATAACGCATCGACAAAATACTCGACCTGTTTTAATACTTCCTCGACCGATGTGAATTCACGCATCTGCCATTGCACCGCGCCCAGCCGAACCTGTGTTTTACGGGTGCGCACCACCGGTTCAGGCGGTGTGTAGAGAATATTGTTCCAATCGAGTAGCGTGGCATGGCCCAGCGATTTTTCATCCTCGGGCAGGTATTTGTGCATCAGCCGGGTGACCTGAAAATCATTGGATAATTGAAAGGTCAGAATTGGATCATAAATCTCGCGGCGTGCCACTTGTTCAATGTATTGCGCTGGCGTCAGTTCATCAGCAAATTTGTGGTAATTAGGAATGCGGCCACCAGCCAGAATTGCCCGTAAATTCATCGAGCGGCAGAGTTCTTTGCGCGCCTCATAAAGCCGCCGGCCGAGCCGGTAACCGCGATATTCAGGATGAATAAACACATCCAGGCCATACAGCGAATCACCCTTGGCGTTATGCCAGATTTTGTCATTGCTTAAGATGAGATCATCGTAAGTATGGGGATTACTGAAGCGGTCATAACTGACCATCACGGTGAGCGCCACAGCAATCAGTTCACCGGAATCCTCAATACAAATCTGGCCTTCCGGAAACTGGGTGACCAGGCCCTCAATAGTGGTTTGCGGCCAAGCGCCGCCAATGTCGTTGTAAACCACATCCATCAGGTGCTTGAGTTGGTCATAATCATCTAATTGCAGATTTCGCAGATTCAGGTGCAGCTCTTCGTGGGCCATAAATACTCCACTCCGTTAACAGTAAGATGAGTCTAGCAGAAAGCCTGACAAGGCAGGTTACTGTGGGTTATGTTGTCTGACACCGCTTTGTTAATTGTTGCTGACTGCTATGACTTATCAACAAATTATGATTTTCAGCATTTTGCTGATAACGCTGGGATTGTTTATCTGGGACCGCTGGCGTTATGACGTGGTAGCGGTACTGGCATTGCTGGCGACAGCGCTGACCGGACTGATCCCTGCGGAAAAAGTGTTTTCCGGCCTTGGTCATCCGGCAGTAGTGACGGTGGCGGCGGTATTGATTCTCGGCAGGGCGCTGCTCAACGCGGGTGTGGTTGATAGTGTCGCCCGGCAATTAACCCGAGTTGGTGATAAACCGATATTACAAATGACGGCATTGACGGTCACCGTCACCATCTG
>CAMPHB010000295.1 GCA_946885755.1 uncultured Methylophaga sp.
ACCCGAAACACAAAGCCATCCACCGTGACGTTATCCAGTGCCTGAATCAACTTACGGCCGAGGCGGGTAAAAAACTCTTCGTGGCTGAGGCTGCGCCGCCCGCCCTGCGTTTCACCATCTTCGTCATAACAAAAAATCAGATCAATATCAGATGATAAGTTGAGTTCACCGGCACCCAGTTTGCCCATCCCCAGCACCACCAGTTGCTGCGGCTGACCATCACTGTTTAAGGGTGATCCGTTGATATCGCTCTGCCATTGATTTAATACCATCAGTGTTTCGCGAATACAGGTGTCAGCCAGTGCTGATAAATCTCCGGTGGTTTCCGCCAGATCGGCCCACCCCGCTAAATCACGCCAGATGATTCGCACCATTTCCCGATGCCTGAATAATCGTAGCTGTTGTTGGAGGCCAGCTTCGTCACTGACGCTGGTTAGCTGTGCCTGCAGTTTTTCAGGATAGTCCGTTGTATCGTAAAGCCGTTCAATATCGCCGCTGCCCAGCAATGCTTTTAATACTTCAGGCTTGCGCTCACCTTGTTGCAATACATAATCACTGCCGGCCAACACCTTTTCGGCACTGTCCGCCAGCGCTGGCTGCGCCTGTAAAATTGCCTGCCAGTTTTCCGAAAAAAGCCCGTCCTGCATCATGTCCTCATCAGCGCTATGGTTGCAGAAAAATATCGGTTTCTGCGAAAGCCCCTAAACTACCAGAAGCCGCTTTGTGGTGCGAAAATATCCGGGTCGCGGCATGATTTTACGCTTGTCGGCAGCGATAAAAATTGCGTATGCTCACAGCAAATTGGCAGTCTTGCCGCACAACCCTCTGGAATGCTTATGTCGGAAAACATCAATCTACAATCACATTACACGCCGCAGTATCTGTCAGACCGTATCGCCTATCGTGTGGTCAAATTTATGCGGTTTTTTGCTGATGTGTTTTTCTCTGGCCGCTATGGCCACCGGGCGGTGGTACTGGAAACCGTAGCCGCGGTGCCCGGCATGGTGGGCGGTGCTTTACAACATTTACGTTCACTGCGCCGCATGGAGCAGGACAATGGCTGGATCCATACCTTGTTGGAAGAAGCCGAAAACGAACGGATGCATTTGTTAACGTTTATCCATATCGCCAAGCCCAGCTGGTTTGAGCGGCTGATCATTATTATTGCGCAGGGCGTTTTTTATAATCTGTTTTTCCTGTTGTACCTGTGCTCATCGCGGGTGGCTCACCGAATTGTCGGCTATCTTGAAGAAGAAGCTGTTTATAGCTATACCGAGTATTTAAATGGTGTCGATGATGGCACTTATGAAAACATTCCGGCCCCGCAAATTGCGATTGATTACTGGCAGTTACCTGCAGATGCGCGGCTACGCGATGTGATCTTGGTGGTGCGCGATGACGAGGCGGGCCACCGTGATGTCAATCACAATTTTGCTAATGTTCTGCAAAATCAGTCACAATAAAGGCATCTTAAAAACCACTGACAATTTGACGCTGTTAGACAAGGAAGCACAATGGCGACGCTACTTTTTCGATTAAATGATGTGCCGCAAGACGAGGCTGACGACGTCCGGCAATTATTGACCGATAAAGGAATTGATTTTTACGAAACCCATGCTGGCTTTTTCGGGCTGGGCGTTGCCGCTATTTGGCTAACAAACGACAGTCAACTGCCGTTGGCCCGCGCCATAATTGATGAATACCAGTCGCATCGCGCCATCATCCAGCGCCAGCATTACGACGCACTGCGTGCCAGCGGTGAACTGCCCGGTTTTGGCCGGATGATTTTAAAACATCCTTTCCGGTTTGCCGGCATTATCTTTTTAGTGATATTTGTCCTGCTGCTGACCTTACTGCCGTTCTGGAATACCTTTTAAGCCCTGCCGAAACGGTTTAACCGCAGCGCATTGCTGACCACAAACACACTCGACAAGGCCATGGCGCCGGCACCAAGAACCGGTGACAACAATATACCAAACGCCGGATACAACACCCCGGCCGCCACCGGGATCAACGCCGCATTGTAGGCAAACGCCCAAAACAGATTTTGTTTGATATTACGCATGGTCGCCCGCGCCAGCCCTATGGCTTTGACCGCGGCTTGCAGATCACCTTTCACCAACACCACATCGGCACTTTCAATGGCAATATCGGTGCCGTTGCCCATGGCAATACCGATATCCGCCTGGGCCAGTGCCGGCGCATCATTAATACCATCGCCCAGATACGCAACTTTGTGACCGGCCTGCTGCAACTTGTCGATCTGGGCTTTTTTATCTGCCGGCATCACTTCGGCGTAGACCTTGTCTATGTTCAGTGTGTTTGCCACGGCCTGAGCGGTTTGTTGATGGTCACCGGTTAACATGGCGATTTGAAACCCCATCTGATGTAACTGCTCAATGGCTTGCTGGCTGGTTTTTTTAATCGGATCCGCCACCGCAATTAACGCTGCTGCCTGTCCATCTACGGTGACAAACAATGGCGTTTTGGCGGCCTTTGCCAATTGCTGCGCTTCAGCCGCGAACACCGCAATTTGCTGCTTTTCAAAGGCGCGGGCAGCGCCAATCCGCAGCTGTTTGTCAGCAACTTCACCAACGATGCCCTCACCCGTCATCGCTTGAAAA
>CAMPHB010000296.1 GCA_946885755.1 uncultured Methylophaga sp.
GCAGGGCAATGTCGATTTCCATGCCCGGCGCCATATGGTCACCCAGCACATTAATGATTTTACCCAACGGTGAACGATGCTTATTAGGATGTTCAGAAATGGCAGCCTCAACAATTTGGCCGTCTTTGGCGTCCAGCAGATCCTGTGGCGGGATTAAAATATCCTGACTGATACGGCGATTATGCGGCACCAGATAAAACAGGCCGGCATCCTCATGCAGGCGGCCAACTACTTTTTCATTGGCGCGTTGTACAACTTCGACAATGCTGCCTTCTTTGCGGCCACGCCGATCAGTGCCACTGACTCGGGCCAGAGCGCGGTCACCATGTAAAACCACGCGCATTTCGCGTTCGCTTAAAAATAAATCTTCGCCGCCTTCGTCCGGTATCAGAAAACCAAACCCATCGGGATGGCCCATCACCCGGCCACTGACCAGATTCATTTTGGAAACGACACCATAGGCATTTTTGCGGTTGCGCAAAATCTGGCCATCACGCTCCATGGCGCGTAACCGGCGACGTAAAGCTTCGGTGGCTTCTTCGCCTTTAATGCCTAATTGACGGGCGATGGTACGTTGACTTAGTGGCGCTTTGTGGTCTTTGAGCAGGGCGAGAATTAATTCGCGGCTGGCAATCGGGTTATCGTATTTTTCGGCTTCGCGATCAGCGAAAGGGTCTTGCGGGTGTTCTTTAGTCATTGACAGTTATTATCTCAATCTATATAGTGCGCGTCTTCGTTGCCCAGGTGGCGGAATTGGTAGACGCGCTAGCTTCAGGTGCTAGTGTACTTATGTACGTGGGAGTTCGAGTCTCCCCCTGGGCACCATTCCGAATTGTTTGTTCCTTATCACCCGACCCATTCTAACTGCTTTGGGCCTTCCGGGTGCAGATTTATCCAAATCTTCTTATTAAATTAGTTTGCTGCGACCCGTGTCGTGCGCTATGTTTTTGCTATGGCGTATTTGTCACTCAAGTTCTGCATTGATGCGCCGTTAACTGCATTAGCGGCAGCATGCTGCTCCTCATTCCCGGAAGAGAACTGCGATGGCATCCTTAATTGACTCTATCGACGAACGTACCAAGCTGGCGGGCACCAATCATTTAGAGGTGCTGTTATTCAGCCTCGGTACCAATGATGATACTGGTCGTAACGAATTATTCGGCATCAATGTATTTAAGGTGCGTGAAGTACTGAATATTCCGGAAATCACCAGTGCCCCGGAAATGCCTGAGGGTATCGAGGGGTTTGTCAGCCTGCGCGGTGATATGGTGCCAATCATTAATTTACAGAAGTTTTGTAAATTACAGTCTAAAGAAAAACCCCGGATTTTGATGATAACCGAGTACAACACTCACGTGCAGGGCTTTCTGGTATCTTCGGTGGATACTATTCAGCGGCTCAGTTGGCAGCAAGTTAAAGAACCGCCGCCACTTATTTCCAAACGGCTCGGGGGGCTAGTGACAGCGGTAGCTGAGCTTAATGACAAACGGCTGGTGATGATAATGGATGTCGAAAAAGTACTGGCTGATGCCGGTGGTTTTTACGATGAAACCGTTTTTGATGGCATTGATAAACTCGATAATGCCAAGCAGTTTAAAGTGTTATTTGCGGATGATTCAGCCGTGGCCCGCAAGCAAGTTGCTCAGACTCTGGATCGGCTCGGGGTCAACCATGTCAGTGTTATTAATGGCGCTGAAGCCTGGAAAACACTTGATAGACTGGCCAGTCAATGTGAACAGGAAGGTCGCAAAATCACCAGTGAAATCAGTGTGGTGCTGACCGATGTTGAAATGCCGGAAATGGACGGCTACGTGCTGACTCAGAAAATCAAAGCTGATCCGCGCATGGCCAGTTTGCCGGTGATCATGCATTCGTCGCTGACCGCAGTCGCCAATCAGGCAATGGGACGGGGCATTGGTTCGGATGCTTATGTTTCGAAATTTCAGCCACATGAACTGGCCGCAACACTGAAACAAATCCTCGAAAAGCACTGATTTAACCGCTGCCGATAAACTTGTATTTGCCGGCAGACTGTGACAGATTTGGCAATTTTCAGGCATTACCGCCTGTTGCCGCGCCACAGGAACCGTGATTATGCAGCACCGCCACAGCAGTATTCGAATCGTCGACAATCTGGCGGAGATCACCAGTCATCATGATCGCCAGGTGCTGGAAAAAAGCCTGCTGAAAACCCTCAATGAATTGTTTCCGGCGCAGGGACTACGTTTATTTCGTGTCCGGCAGCATCAGCATGGCAAGGACATCAGTCTGCTGGCGTTTTGTGTTAACGATGTGATTGTCTCCTCAGACGAACATCCGACGCTTAATCCTGAAGTCACCTGGCTTGTCGATATTATGAATACTGCGATTGAGCAGGAAGGTATTCAGCCATATCAGGATGCAGATGGCAGTTGGCATCTGGTTTATCCGGCTTTTGATAGTCATGGTGATATTTTTGCCATTCTGGTGCATCATTGCGATGCGGTCCCGGCCCATAATGATCAGCGTCTGGTACATGGCATTCTTAAAGTCTATGCCAATTATCTGGCCCTTATCGACAAAACCCAGCGCGATAAACTGACCAGCTTGTTTAATCGCGAAACCCTGGATGAGCAAATTACCAA
>CAMPHB010000297.1 GCA_946885755.1 uncultured Methylophaga sp.
GGCTTGTTCTGGTCCGGTGAACAGGCGCTGGATCTGGGTTTAATTGATGGTCTGGCCAGTAGCAGCAAAGTCGCACGTGACATTGTCGGTGCGGAAAATATTGTTGATTACACACCACGGCCAAACTATCTGGATCGCTTTGCCGGTAAACTGGGTGCTAGTATCGGGCAAATGTTGCAAAACAGCAGTCACTGGAGCTTGCGCTGATGACAGAATTTATTCCAGCCAATGATTTTGATGAAACGACACTGCAGCAGCGTATCGAGCTGTTTCGTTATGCCGATTTAACTCAGCCGCTGATGCAGGTTTTGTTTAATTTGCAATTGCCGGCTACCACGGAAAACGAGGCGGATTAAATGACATTAACGCCGCAGGCACTGGTCAATAAATCGCTGGAACTGGTTTCCGCGCCGACGACTTATGCCCGGCTGGATGCTCTAATCAGTGATCCGAACAGCGCCATTGATGATATCAGCGCCATAATCAATACCGATCCGGCCTTAACCACCCGCCTGCTAAAAATCGTCAATAGTCCGTTTTACGGCTTTCCATCGCAAATCAATACGATTTCACGGGCCATCACCATTATCGGCACCCGCGAACTGACACATCTGGTGCTGGCAACCTCCGTCATGAATGCTTTCCGGGGTATTCCGGCCAATCTGATGGATATGGAGACCTTCTGGCGGCATAGTCTGGCCTGTGCCATCACCGCTAAATATCTGGCTGAAGCGACCCATCAGACAAATCATGAGCAATATTTCATCGCTGGTCTGCTGCACAATATCGGCAGTCTGGTGCTGTATCAGTCCGTGCCGGAACTGGCCCGCGAAGCGATTAATAGTGCCCGGTTTGGTCATGAAGTACTGCACGAAGCCGAAAAACGCATTATCGGTTTTGATCATGCTGAAGTGGGTGCCATTTTGATCCAGAACTGGCGACTGCCGGAATCACTGGCGCAGGTGGCGCGTTATCATCACCAGCCCGGCAAAGCACAACAGGATCAGCTGGAAGTCGCTATCGTGCATATTGCCGATGTGCTGGTCAGCAGTGTGCCTTTTGGCCATAACGGCGACCAGCATGTACCGCCACTCGATGAAAACGCATGGCAGCAGCTAAATCTCAAACCTGAGGCAATGCCATCGCTGCTGTTTAATGTCAGCCGGCAGCTGGACAGTCTGGCAACATTAATGCGACCCGAACATTAAGATTTCCAAACAAAAACTATTTTAAGTGTAAGAGGCAAACATGAGAACCGTATTACTGGGCGCGCCGGGTTCCGGCAAAGGTACACAAGGCGTATTCCTGGCCAAACAATTTAATATCCCGCAGATATCCACAGGTGATTTGCTGCGTGCTGCCGTTAAAGCTGGCAGTGAACTAGGTAAAAAAGCCAAATCAGCGATGGACGCCGGTGCACTGGTTTCGGATGAAATTGTGATCGGCCTGATTCGTGAACGCTTGTCTGAAGCCGATGCCCAGCAGGGTTATATTCTCGATGGTTTTCCGCGCAATATTCCGCAGGCCGAGGCGCTGGATAAGATGCTCAGCGATCTGGGCCAGCCATTACAGGGCGTGGTCTTGCTGGATGTGCCTTTTGCAGAATTAATGCAGCGCCTGACCGGTCGCCGCACCTGCAAAGACTGCGGAGCCATTTTTAATGTGCATCTGTCGCCGCCTGAAAAAGCCGGTGTCTGTGATAAATGTGGCGGCGAATTATTCCAGCGTGAAGATGATAACGAAGAAACCATCGGCAATCGACTGAAAGTTTACGAACAGCAAACCGCGCCGCTGATCGGTTATTACCAGTCTCAAAATAAACTGCATACCATCAAAGGTACAGGGGATATCGAGCAAATCACCCAGGCCGTCGGCGCCGTATTCGACGGTATTTAAGCATCGTTAAACCATGGCACGGATTTTAACGGTGGGCATCGCCACCCTGGATTTTATCAACCGGGTGGCGCGCTACCCGGCTGAAGATACTGAAATCCGTGCCTTAGGACAACACCGGCAACGTGGCGGCAATGCCAGCAATACTGCTGTGGTGCTCAGTCAGCTGGGACATCAGGTTGATTTTGCCGGCGTCTTGATTGATGAACCGGATCTGGCGCTGATACTGGCCGATTTGGATGCTTATCAGGTGGGTTATCAATGTTGTCCGCGACTCAAACACGGCAAAATGCCCACGTCCTACATTACGCTGAGCGACGAAACCGGCAGTCGTAGCATCGTGCACCATCGTGATTGTCCCGAACTTGATTACACCGACTTTCAGAAAATTGATTTAACGGTCTACGACTGGCTGCATTTTGAAGGCCGCAATGTCGCAGAGACCCGTAAAATGCTGGCTCATGCAGCAACAATACGCTCGGATTTGCCGCGCTCAGTAGAACTGGAAAAGCCCCGTGCCGGGATTGAGAAATTACTGGAACATGCTGACTTTGTGATGGCAGCACAACCTTTTGCTGAGGCCAAGGGTTTTGATAATGCTGCGGATTTTCTGTCCGCACAGCCATTTAACCATGGCAGCTGCAGTTGGGGTGCAGATGGTGTCTGGGCAAAGCAAGCGGCGACGCGGCTCCATCAGCCAGTCACGCCGACCGATAAAGTCGTCGAC
>CAMPHB010000298.1 GCA_946885755.1 uncultured Methylophaga sp.
GCCTGTTTGTCATCAATCATATCTGCAGGTAACGGCAGATCGACAAAATCAAAATGCAACGTCGGTAAACTGTCACCGCTGGCTGGCCAGTTGATGTCACCTTTCAGCTGCTGCGCAGCAATTTTAATCTGCCAAACCGCTGGCTGGCGCAACACATTTACTGCCACATCGTTTAACTCGAAGCTGTTCCACAGCAGTTGCTCAAAACGCAGATCGGCAGTATCAATCTGCCAGTTTCGGTCCGTGTCCGAACCCGCATTCTGCTGCCACCAGTTTTGCCAGTCTGATACCGACAAAGTTTGCATTTGAGCGGCGATATGGATACCGCTGGCGGGCAACACTGCTGGCTGACTGCCGACACTGACTGCCGCCCGCAAATCGTCACCAGCCATAGCCGCTTTCGCTGTCAGCCAGTCGGCTAATTGCAGATCAATCGCCAGCTTTTCCTGTTCAGGTAATAATTTCACTGTTAATGGCAGGCTTTGCGCTGGCGACTTGTTAAAAGGTTCTGGCAAATCAATCACAACACCTTGTAAATCACTGTTAATTGCAACTTCTACCGCAAAATCACCGGGCTGCGTTTCGGCAACATCGACATTCGCCTGCAAACTGCTGTGCCCGGAAATGCCTGCCGGCAAGTCCAGTTGCCATACATTCGCAAGCTGGCCAACATTAAATGCACTGTTTAGCTGAATCCGGGTATTGTCTGCCTGTGGTGTGATACTGATGATTGCGGGTTCGCCGGCAACCTGGGCATTTAATTGCTCTGCTGACAAGCCATCATTATCAAAATTGATTTGTCCGCTAAGCTGCTCAAAGGCTAAATCGGACAACTCCTTAATCTGCAGCCGGTTATTCTGCAAAGCGATTTCCCCATGGACCTGCGTGGCATCAGGATCCAGCAATGGCACGGTTAAACCGAGTTTTAGCTGGGTACTGCCGTCTATGGTCAGCCAATCAGCAATCGGCCCGAAACGTGATGCCAGTGGGCTGTTTTTCAGAAATGCCAGCCCTTGCTGCGCTTCACCATTGAGCAAACCATCGACCGTCAGTTCCGGTAAGCCATTAATCAGATTACTGATGCTGGCATCAACGCCGGCAAAGCTAAAACCGGCGATCTGGCCGCTGCTGGTGCTAATTTGCAAATCATTGCCACGGCCCGAGACGCTGCCATTAACCGATGTCAAACTGGGCCAGCCATCACCATAATTGAGTTCAACATCACTGACTGACAGCTGCAAATTAAAACTGCCAGCATCAGGCTGGGTATCAAATGGAAACGCAGCCGGATCGCCGCTTAACTGGATCTGCCCTTGATCAACCCGTCCGGCAACAAAGGCATCGCGGGCCCAATCAAGAAACTCTGGCTCAATCACCCGTTCCGGAACATAACTCAGCCAGTTGGCGACATTAAAATCAGCCAGCGTCAGCGTCATATCGGCCTGCTGCGGCGCCTTGCTGCGATAACTGCCCGATAGCGTGGTATGCATATCTTCATTGAGGATTTGCAGATTAGTGAGGTTGATCTGACCGCCCTGCGGCGCTGGTTGCCACTGCAGCTTGCCAGCTAACGAATCAAAGTACAGCGTCTCCGGCAGCCAGTTACCGGCGTAAACGGCAACCTCCTGACTGTCCAGTTGCAGATTAACCTGCCCTTCATGCCAGTTGACAACAAAACTTAATCCCGAAACACCGGGAATATCGCCATTTTCCTGAAGACCAAGCTCCGCAACCGTCGCCTCAAGCTGCTGAACAGCCTGATCTTTATCAACCACCAGTTGTAAATCACTGACATCCCCGGCGGGCGCATAGGTTTTCAGCCAGTCCGGCGCGGCATCAAGCAGTGCAGCGGCAGCGCTGATATCACTGAGGCGCAGATAATTGCTCTGTAGCTGACTGCCTTGTGCAGGATCATGGCTCAGACGAAGTTGCGTCTCAGGCCAGGATTCACCATTAACCGCCAGATCCATTGACTTTAAGTCCAGTTGCCAGCCAGCGTCCTGCTGTATCCAGTTAAACTCGGTATCGAGATAATCAACTATGAGCGGTGGTGCGCTTGCAGCAGTTTCACCGCGGCTTTTAGCAGATTGGACAAAATGACTGTTTTGCAGACGCAGCAGACCACTGGCTTCCAAATTATCGGCCTGTTTACTGGCCATGAATCGCAGATCACCACGTCCCTGATCCAGAGCGACACCACTGAACTGCTGACCAGCCAGCAATGTCGCCAGTTGCAACTCACTGCCCTCAACGGTCACCTGCCATTCCGGCCAGTTATCACCATCACGGCGCAATTCACCGCTTAACAAAAGCTGCTGTCCGAGCTGTTGCGGTAAAGTCAGATCAACATCTGCCGCCAGCCAGTCACCCGACTGATTAAAAATCACCTGGTGTAACTGATAATGACCACTCAGCTTAGGCTGCAGCGCATCCTGATAACTGACCTCGGCATCTTCCAGTTGTAACTGCTGTAAACCGGCCAGTGCCGCCTGCCATTGTATATCTTGCGATGGTTTAGCGTCTGGCTGCCAGTCTAAATCACGTACCGAAAATTGACCGTTTGCATCACGTTTTACACCGAGCCGCAAACCACTGACATTGGCACTGTCAATAAC
>CAMPHB010000299.1 GCA_946885755.1 uncultured Methylophaga sp.
GTTCACGCTGGTATCGCACTTTATTTCTCGAAGAAGCTGCCAAGGATTATGTGCGTACCGCCCGCGCCAAGGGGTTATCGGAGCTGCGGGTGCTGTTTGGCCATGTGCTGAAAAACGCCATGATCCCCATCCTGACCGGCGCGGTGGTGCTGATTCCGACTTTATTCATGGGCAGTCTGATTCTGGAATCGTTTTTTGGTATTCCCGGCCTTGGCAGCTATACCATTGATGCTATTAATGCGCAGGATTTTGCGATCGTTCGCGCCATGGTATTTCTGGGTTCGGTGCTTTATATCATTGGCCTGATCCTGACCGATGTTTCCTACACACTGGTTGACCCGCGGGTACGTTTACATGGTTGATGTAAAGTTAAACCTGCGCCGCGAAGCGCTGAAGATTTTATTGCTCACTGATGCTGCTGAAAAAGCCGCTGCCACCCGGCAGTTTGCCGAAAAATGCCGGATTGATGGTTATACATTGAGCCGTGAGCAATTATCCGCACCGGATATTCCCGGCCGGCCTGTGAAACCGCAACTGGTGAATCCAAAGGATTTACCACGTCGTCGTAACAACCGCGAGACCGGCCATAACGCCCTGATTCACGCCATTTGTCATATCGAATTTAATGCCATCAATCTGGCACTGGATGCCATTGCCCGTTTTCAGGATATGCCTGAGGATTACTACGCTGACTGGCTGCAGGTGGCCGATGAAGAAGCCAAACATTTTCAGATGTTAAACGCTCACCTGGCCGAAAACGGCTTTGCTTACGGTGATTTTCCGGCGCATGACGGGCTGTGGGAAATGGCGCAAAAAACTCATCACGATCCGCTGCTACGCATGGCCTTGGTACCGCGTGTTTTAGAAGCGCGCGGGCTGGATGTCACACCGAAAATGATGGATAAACTGACTCAAAGCGGTGATCACCGCGCCGTCGAAATTCTCGAAGTTATTCTTGAGGAGGAAATCGGCCATGTGGCGGTCGGCACCCGCTGGTTTAATTATCTTTGCGCTCAACGAGATCTAGACCCACTTAGCACTTTTACCGAGTTACTGGAAACTCACTTTCATGGTGCGATACGTGGCCCGTTTCATCTTGAAGCACGCCAGCAGGCGGGGTTTTCTGAAGCAGAATTAAACTGGTTAGCGCAGCGTTAATCTTTATCCTCAGATTGTTTTTTCTTTTTTTCCATTTCGGCTTTCTGGCGGCGTGATTCTTTGGGATCCGCAATCAAACCACGGTAAATCTCAATACGATCTTTATGATGCAGGCTGGCATCCAGTTTGCAGATTTTGCCGAAAATACCGACCTTATCATTGGCTAAATCAATTTGAGGGTATCGCTCAAGAATGCCGGAGCGTTTAATCGCCTGCTCAACGTTGGTATCTGACGCGGCTTCCAGGGATAAAATCACTTGCTCATCCGGCAAGGCATATGCCACTTCAACGGTAATTAATTTTTGCTCAGCCATACATTTCCCGTGCCCGTTTACAAAATGCCTCGACCAGCGAACCGGAGATTTGCGTAAACACCGGGCCTAAAGCCAAATCCAGCAAACGGGTCGAAAATTCAAAATCCATATCCAATCGCACCCGGCAGCCTTCATTATCGCCTATAGGCGAAAATTGCCAGTGCCCTTCCAGATGCCGGAACGGGCCATCTATCAACTCTATACGAATTGATTCACCGGGGATCAGCGTATTGCGGGTGGAAAACTCATGATGAATACCCCCTTTAGCAATATCCAGCGCCGCACAAATAACCCGGTCGTTGTGGCTGATGATGCGGCTGCTCCGACACCAGGGTAAAAATTGCGGATAGGCATCCACATCATTAACCAAATCAAACATTTGCTGTGGCGAATATTTCACCAGCGCGCTGCGCGTAATGGTAGTCATCAGACTTTAAAATGGACCTTCGTTTGTTAAAACCAAAAGCCGATAAGATTGACGAAGACGATAAAAATCGCCGCCGGTGCAATATACCGAACCAGAAAACGCCATCCATGGAACAGAAATGCCGGCTTGATCGCCAGCTCCTCTTCAGAGTTCACCCGTCGCATTACCCAACCGGCAAACACCGCGATGAGCAACCCGCCTAAAGGCAACATGATATTGGCTGTCAGGTAATCCAGCAACTCGAATGCTGTCTTGCCGAACAATGTCCATTGGCTGCCGATGTTAAATGAAAACACCGTCAAAAGCCCCAACATCCAGATAGTCACACCCACCCAGATACAGGCATTTAAGCGTTTAATATCGTAGTTTTCGACCAGCCATGTGACTACCGGTTCGGCCAGTGCAATCGCGCTGCTGAGCGCCGCAAAAAACAACAACACAAAAAACAAACCACCAAACAACGCGCCATAGTTCATGTGGCCAAAGGCGATTGGCAGTGTTTCAAAAATCAGGCTGGGGCCGGCGCCCGGCGCCATACCATTAGCGAATACCAGCGGAAAAATCGCCAGACCCGCCAAAATCGCCACCGTGGTATCCATGGCCGAAATGGCCAATGTCATGCGGAATATCGAGGTTTTTTTCGGTAAGTACGAGCCATACACCATAATCGCGCCCATACCGAGGCTCAGCGAGAAAAAAGCATGGCCCAT
>CAMPHB010000300.1 GCA_946885755.1 uncultured Methylophaga sp.
GATGGCGGGCAGTGTAACCAACGTTTTCCAGATCGTTATGTTTGCCACCGGCGCGCACACAGCGCTGTGTTGTCGTGGCTCGTGTGTATTTGCGGGTTTCCAGACCGAGGAATAAATCCTTAAATTGCACCATGCCGGCATTGGTAAACAGCAATGTCGGATCGTTGGCCGGAACCAATGGGCTGCTGGCAACAATGTCGTGGCCTTTGCCAGCGAAATAGTCGAGGAACAATTTGCGGATCTCAGCGCTTGTTTTCATCTGTCGTGGTTAAAACTTTCTGTAATTTGTTCATGAGAAAATCCCCGATATTGTAAAAAGCGCTGTTGCTTGGCACGCTCTTTAAAATCGGCGGGAACCGCCTCGCCAAAACGCTTGCATCGTACTGCAACTGCAAGCGCAAACCAATCAATTTCTGCCGCCTTAAACGCCTCGGCAATCAAGGTGTCGTTAACACCGCGTTGTTTTAATTCCTGCCTTATTCTCAGTTCGCCACAACCACGCTGGCTGCGGTGTCTTACGTAGGCTTGTGTAAAACGCTGATCACTTTGTAAATCATTGGCTTGCAGCCAATTAAGGGTTTTTTCAATCTCTGCAGCATTGTGATCGTATTGCTGCAATTTACAGCGTAGTTCGCTGGCGCTGTGTTCACGGCGCGCCAGCAAACTCACGGCGTGTTCATTGCAAGAGCGGGGGCTCACGCTTCTATTTCAGTATCTGCCTCGTCGCTGGCTGCACTGGCTTTGGTGTTTTTAGGCAGCATCACCGCACGGATTTTGGCTTCAATGTCGTTGGCGATTTCCGGATTTTCTTTCAAAAACTGCCGGACGTTATCTTTGCCCTGACCAATGCGGTTACCGTCATAGCTGTACCAGGCGCCGGATTTTTCAACGATATTTTCGTTAACACCCAGATCAATCAGCTCGCCCTCGCGGGAAATACCTTCACCATACAAAATATCGAATTCGACTTGCTTAAACGGCGGTGCAACCTTGTTTTTGACGACTTTAACGCGGGTTTCATTACCGAGGATTTCATCGCCTTTTTTGATAGCGCCGATACGGCGGATATCCAGACGCACCGAAGCATAGAATTTCAGCGCGTTACCGCCAGTGGTAGTTTCCGGGTTACCAAACATGACGCCGATTTTCATGCGGATCTGGTTAATGAAAATAACCAGCGTATTAGAGCGTTTGATATTGGCGGTCAGCTTACGCAGCGCCTGTGACATCAAACGTGCCTGCAGGCCCATATGGCTGTCGCCCATATCGCCTTCGATTTCAGCTTTAGGGGTTAATGCGGCCACCGAGTCAACCACCACAATATCAACGGCGCCACTGCGTACAAGCATGTCAGTGATTTCCAGCGCCTGTTCGCCGGTATCGGGCTGTGATACCAGCAGGTCATCGATATCTACACCCAGTTTTTCGGCATACAAAGGATCTAAAGCATGCTCAGCATCAACAAACGCGGCGGTGCCACCGAGTTTTTGCATTTCGGCAATAGCATGCAGGGTTAAGGTGGTTTTACCGGAAGATTCCGGCCCATAAATTTCAATAACCCGGCCACGCGGCAGGCCGCCGATACCCAGCGCCACATCAAGTCCAATCGAGCCGGTGGAGACGGCTGCGATATCACGGGAGGCGCTTCCATCGCCTAAACGCATCACGGCACCTTTGCCAAATTGTTTTTCAATCTGACCCAAGGCAACGCCTAGCGCTTTCTTTTTATTTTCATCCATTTGCTTACCCCTGATACTGATTTTTTCGGAACCATGGATTATCACACACAAGCGACTGTCACTCTAGGGCTTGTTTTATTTTTACCGGGACAACGGGGGCGCAGCGGAATTTAAGCCGGTGCGGATATTTTGATGAGCTCGCGCAGCGCAAAAGCAACTGCCTGACGGCGTATCGCGTCACGATCCCCGGCAAAAATTTGCTGGCAACTAAAATGCTGTTCGGTGCTGGCAAAACCAAACCACACCAGACCGACCGGTTTTTCAGTACTGCCGCCATCGGGCCCGGCAATACCGCTGATGGCGACACTGATTTGGCCGCCAAGCCTATCAAGACAGCCTCGCGCCATTTCACCGACCACGGGTTCGCTGACGGCGCCATAATTTGCCAGGGTGTCGCTGTTTACACCCAGCAGCGATTGTTTCAGAGCATTGGAATAACTGACCACACCGCCGGCAAACCAGGCTGAACTGCCGGGCAAATCAGTACAGCATTTCGCCAGCCAGCCGCCGGTGCAGGATTCGGCGGTGACCAGTTGCCACTGACGATTTAACAAGCTGGTCGCCAGTTGCCCGGTGAGTTGATAAAGTGTGGCATCCGCAATTGTTGGCATACGCTGATTAGACATTGATGAAAGACGCTTCCAATCATACCCCGAT
Source organism: uncultured Methylophaga sp. (assembly GCA_946885755.1). The sequence continues at coordinate 2,397 of CAMPHB010000300.1, forward strand.
GATGCAGCAATATCTGCGCATCAAAGCCGAGCATCCGGAGATTTTACTGTTTTACCGGATGGGCGATTTCTATGAGCTGTTTTATGACGATGCCCATAAAGCAGCAGAACTGCTGGATATTACCCTGACCGCCCGAGGCAACAGTAACGGTGCACCCATTCCGATGGCGGGTGTGCCATACCATGCTGCAGATGGTTATTT
>CAMPHB010000301.1 GCA_946885755.1 uncultured Methylophaga sp.
TTCCGTCACCGCCATGGCCACCCCGCGCAAGGATATCGCCAATATGCTGCCCAAAGGCACCCACGATTACGCGCGGTTTATCAAACCGTCGGAACTGGCCCGCGCATGTCGTGAAGCCGGTTTAACGGTCAGTGCCATTGCCGGCATCAGCTATAACCCGCTAACCCGGAAATATGCTTTGACCGATGATGTCGATGTCAATTACCTGCTGCATTGCCGGAGTTTGTAATGGTTATTTCACCGTTTAATGTGCTGCTGTTTGATCTGGATGGCACACTGGTTGATACCGCACCGGATCTTGGTTATGCATTGAATAGCCTGCTACAGCAAGAAGGCCGTAAACCACTGGATCATGCACTTATCCGACCGGTCGCCAGTAACGGTAGTGCCGGTTTGTTAAAACTCGGCTTCGGCATTGATAAAAATGATCCGGCGTACAGCGGTTTACAACGTCGATTTTTGCAGTTTTATGCTGATAACTTAACACGCCAATCAGCCCTGTTTATCGGTATGCAAAAAGTGCTTGATACTTTAACCGCCAATCAAATCCGCTGGGGTGTGGTGACCAATAAACCGGCTTTTTTGACCGACCCACTGATGCAGCAATTACAACTTACTGATAAAGCAGCCTGTATTGTCAGTGGCGATACCACGGCTTATAGCAAACCGCATCCGGCACCGATCCAGCATGCCTGTGATTTGTTATCGGTTTCACCAGCTGATTGTGTTTATATCGGCGATGCCCGGCGGGATGTTGAGGCGGCGAAAAACGCCAATATGCGCGCTGTTATTGCCCGTTATGGCTATATTGAACATGATGAAAATCTTGAAATCTGGCAGGCAGATTGTGTGATTAATCATCCTTTGGAGATCTTGCAATGGATGTAATGCTGTCCTTTATTAATCAGCATCAACTGCTGTTTTTGGCCTGTGTTGCAGCGCTGTTAGTCGGTGTTTTGATTGGCGTTTTAGTTCGTAATGGCAAAATTCGCGATCTGCAGGCTGAAAACCATGAATTGGCGCTGAAACTCAACTGGGAACAGCAACACAAAGCCGAACTGGATGAAATTCTCGATCACACCCGAGATCAACTGGCCAATACTTTTAATCAGCTGTCCAATGAAGCGCTTAATCGCAATAACACTAATTTTCTGCGGCTTGCCGAGGAAAATCTTAAACGCTTCCAAAGTGAAGCCAAAGCTGAACTCGGCACAAAAGAAAAAGCCATTGAACAGCTACTGAAGCCGATTAACGAGGCGCTGCAAAATACCAGTAAACAAATTCAGGAAATCGAGAAAGATCGTAAACAAAGCTATGGCAGCTTGAATGCAACCATTGCCCAGATGAACCTGAATCAGCAGCAATTGCAGCAGGAAACCCAAAACCTGGTGCAGGCACTTCGCCGGCCTGAAGTCCGCGGTCAGTGGGGTGAAATGACATTGCGCCGCCTGGCTGAAATCAGTGGCATGGTGGCGCATTGTGATTTTGACGAACAGACGCATACCAACACTGAAACCGGCAGCATTCGTCCCGATATGATTGTCCACTTGCCGGAAAATCGTGACATTGTTGTTGATGCTAAAACACCGCTCGATGCCTATTTATCAGCCATTCAGGCCAAAGATGATGCTACCCGCAAAGCTGAATTAAAACGCCATGCGCAGGTGATCCGTAACCGCGTCCGCGAGTTATCCCGCAAAAATTACTGGGCTGAATATACAAAATCACCGGAGTTTGTTGTGCTGTTTATTCCCGGCGAACAGTTCTTATCGGCGGCCCTGGAAGTTGATCCACAATTGCTGGAAGACAGCATGAGCCAGAATATTATTCTGGCGACGCCAACCAACTTTATTGCCCTGCTGCGTGCTGTTTCCTATGGCTGGAAACAGCAAAAACTCGCCGAAAATGCTGAGATAATACGCGAACTGGGCGAAACACTTTATAAACGGCTGGCAACTTTCGGCAATCATTTAAGCAAGCTCGGCAATAGCCTCGGTAGCAGTGTTAATCATTTCAACAGTGCCGTCGGTTCGCTGGAACGCAATGTCTTGCCCGGTGCCCGTAAATTTACTGAAATGGGTATCAGCGCCAAGAGTGAAATCGATGAGTTACCACCGGTCGAGCAGCAACCACGGCCAGTCCAAAATCTCCGTGACGAAGACTAAAACTACTATTGATAACGCTTATGCGTATTGTCAGCAGCTGGCCAAAGCCCACTATGAAAACTTTCCGGTGGCATCGGTTTTGTTGCCAAAACGGTTACGCCGGCCGGTAGCAGCGATTTATGCATTTGCCCGTACCGCTGATGATTTTGCTGATGAAGGCAGCGCGCCAGTGGCTGAACGACTCGCCAAACTCGATCACTACAGCGTGCTGTTGCAGCAAATAGCAACCGGCCAATACCAAGCCGACAATCCCATTTTTATTGCTTTGCAGGATGCGATAAACCAATTTTCCCTGCCACTGCAATTATTCGAGAATCTGCTAATAGCTTTTCGTCAGGATGTGACCAAGTCCCGTTATACGGACTTTGCGGAAGTGCTGGATTATTGCCGCTATTCGGCTAACCCCGTCGGCCGGTTGGTTTTATAT
>CAMPHB010000302.1 GCA_946885755.1 uncultured Methylophaga sp.
AGGCCGCTGCAGTCTGGATGCAATATCTAACCGCCTGGGGCGCGCTGATTGATCTCGGCCATTTGTCACAAGGCAAAGTGCTGTTAATACCGGCCGCCTCCAGCAGCGTTGGCCTAGCAGCAATTCAAATTGCTAATCAGGTCGGTGCCGTGCCGGTGGCAATTACCCGCACCGCTGAAAAAGTTGAGCTGTTAAAACAACATGGTGCCAAGCATGTGATTGTCAGTGAATCACAAGCCATTGCCGAACAGGTTATGGCGATCACCGGCGGCGCTGGCGCCGATATGGTGTTTGACCCGGTGGCAGGTCCCCTGCTCAATGATCTGGCTGATGCTTGCAAACCGTTTGCGCAGATTTTTGTTTATGGTGCTCTGAGCACTGAAGCGACGCCATTCCCGTTGTTCGCGGCGCTGGGTAAAGGCCTGACATTGCGTGGTTACACCCTGTTTGAATTTACGCAGGATGCACCACGCCTGGCACGCGGCGTGGCGTTTATCGAACAAGGTCTGGCCGATGGCAGCTTACAGCCGGTCATTGCCAAAACCTTTAAGCTCGATGAGATTGTCGCTGCCCATCAATTTATGGAATCCAATCAACAGCTTGGCAAGATCATTGTCACGCCGTAAATCTGTTTCTCTCAAAAAGGAGTTGTTATGAAATTAACACCCAAACCGTTAACCAGCCTGCTTTTTGCGGCGCTGGGCCTTATCTCGGTCAGCGCTTTTGCCGATGCCGAAGATGCTGAAAAAAACCTGCACAAGCTGAATGTGCCCGACGGCTTTAAAGTTGAAGTTTACGCCGAAGTGCCTGATGCCCGGCAAATGGCGCTGGGTCAGTCAACTGGTACAGTTTTTGTTGGCACCCGTTATGAAAATGTCTATGCCGTGGTTGATAAAGACAAAGATCGTAAAGCCGACCAGGTCGTCACCATTCTCGATGATTTAAAAGTCGGCAATGGTGTGGCCATGCATGAAGGCAATCTGTATGTTGCCGAACAAAACCGCATTGCCCGTTATGCCGCGCCGGGTTTTGATCTGAATCTGCCGTTTAAAGATATGCGTGAAGTCATCTTTGAAGACTTACCCGATAAAGCCCATCATGGCTGGCGATATATTGATTTCGGCCCGGATGGCAAACTCTACGTCACCGTTGGTGTGCCTTGTAATATCTGTGCTGTTGACGGTTATGAAGGCACCATTATCCGTATGAATCCGGATGGTTCAGACGCCGAAATTTTTGCCGAAGGCGTACGTAATTCAGTAGGTATGGATTTTCAGCCCGAAACCGGTGTGCTGTATTTCACTGATAACAACACCGATATGATGGGCGACGATATTCCCCCCGGTGAACTGAACGCCGCTCCGGAAAAAGGCATGCATTTCGGCTTTCCATATTATGCCGGCGGTAAAGAACGCCACGAAGACTGGGCCGATAAAACCCCACCGAAAGAGGTGACTTATCCTGAAGCCGAATTCCAGGCGCACAGTGCCAATCTGGGCTTTAAGTTTTACACCGGTAAACAATTCCCGGCCGAATATCAGGGTGATGCCATTGTCGCCCAGCATGGTTCCTGGAATCGTACTGAGCCGGTCGGTTATTCACTGGTTCGGGTTAAATTCGATGACGATAATAAAGTCATCGGCCAGGAACCCTTTATCGACGGCTGGCTGATTGACGGTGAAGCCTGGGGCCGGCCAACCGATGTACTGCAAATGCCGGATGGCTCGATTCTGGTATCGGATGACTACAACGGTGTTATTTACCGGGTCAGCTACGGTGAGGAAAATACTGCACAGGCGGCTGCAAGCGAAGCCGCCAGCACTGAAACCGTAACCGATCTGATGATGCCGGAATCAGCGATTGCCCATCCCGATGGTCGGGTATTTGTCACTGAAATCGGTGAATTCGGCAAAGACGGTGATGGCAAAGTCACTGTGGTCAATACCGATGGCAGCACAAAAATGCTGGCTGACGGCCTCGATGATCCCAAAGGTATCGATTTATTCGGCAATACCTTATACGTTGCCGATAACGACCAGTTGGTGAAAATCACACTGGATGGTAAAGCCGAAGTCATCGCCAAAGCCGGTGATTTCCCGGGTAAAGCGGTGTTTTTGAACGATATCGAAATTGACGGCAACGGCAATGTGTTTATCTCCGACAGTGGTGATGATAACGGCAAAAATGCCGGTATTTACAAAGTCACGCCGGACGGTGAGATCACGGAAGTGATTAACGATAAGTCCGGTATCAAACGCCCTAACGGTCTGTTAAATGACGGTGTTAATCAAATGCTGGTTGCCGACTTTGGCACCGGTGATTTATTTACGCTGAATCTGACCGATGGCAAAGTTACCAAGGTCAACGCTGGTTTTGGCGGCGCTGATGGGCTGGTAAGGGATGCAAACGGTTTGCTGTATATCAGCGACTGGGCAGGTGGCCAAGTCTGGCAGTTGGTTGAGCCGAAAGCGACCCCGCAATTACTGCGCGATAACTTCAAAGCGGCTGCTGATATTGCCCTGTCAGCCGATGGTAAACAGCTGCTGGTACCAGATATGAAAGCCGGAACGATGGAGTATATGCAGCT
>CAMPHB010000303.1 GCA_946885755.1 uncultured Methylophaga sp.
CCCTTCGATATGATCCACATCGGGCTTTTCCATCATCGACAGAAACTGCCGCGCATAGGCCGACAATGATTCGACATAACGGCGCTGGCCTTCGGCATACAAGGTGTCAAAAGCCAGAGACGACTTGCCCGAGCCCGACAGGCCGGTAATGACAATCAGTGCGTCACGCGGCAGGTCGACATCAATGTTCTTTAAATTATGAGTACGGGCGCCGCGAATGCTGATTTTTTTCATGCAAGTTCCGTAGTAAAATCAAACGGATCAATATACTCTGTCCCGCTATCATGACGCAAAAACAAACCGCAGCGGCCGCACTTAGCGCGTCGGAAAAACGCACTATTTCAGGCTTATCGCTGATATTTGCCTTGCGAATGCTGGGCCTGTTTATGATCCTGCCGGTATTTTCGTTATCGGCGCAGCAATACAGCCACAGTACGCCGTTACTGATTGGCCTGGCGATTGGCGCATATGGCCTGACACAAGCCTTGTTACAAATTCCGTTTGGCATGCTCTCTGACCGTATCGGTCGCAAAAAAGTCATTTTTTTCGGATTGGTGTTATTTGCCCTCGGCAGTGTGCTGGCGGCAGTTGCTGATTCTATCTATACCGTGATTGCTGGGCGTTTGTTACAAGGCAGCGGCGCCATTGCCGCCGTGGTGATGGCGTTAACCGCTGATTTAACCCGCGATCAACATCGCACCAAAGCCATGGCCGCCATTGGCATCAGCATTGGTTTATCGTTCTCCGTCGCCTTGGCCAGTGGCGCAGCGCTGGAAAACTGGCTGGGATTAGCCGGTATCTTCTGGGCCACAGCGATAATGGCATTGCTGGGTATTGTGGTGCTTAAATGGTGGGTGCCGACGCCGCACCGCCGGCAGGTGCATCAGGAAATGAAACCAGCCAGAGCGCAGTTGAAAGATGTGCTGGCCAACCGGTCGATTATGCGCCTGGTGCTGAGCATTCTGATTTTGCATTTACTGCTGACCTTAAGCTTTTTTGCCTTACCGATCGCCCTGCAGGATTATGCTGGTATCGCCAAAGCCGATTTAGCGCAAACCTATTTACCGATTTTGCTGCTGGCTTTTGTCACCATGGTGCCGTTTATTCTGCTGGCTGAGAAACGCCGGCAAATGAAAACCGTGTTTTTAGGGGCGATTGCGGTATTGGCCGTTGCGCAACTTGGCTGGGCCATGCAGCCAGGCTCTTTGCCATTACTGTTGATCTGTTTATGGCTGTTTTTTACCGCGTTTAATGTGCTGGAAGCCGGCCTGCCATCGATGATGTCCAAACTCAGTCCGTTGCAGCACAAAGGCACGGCGATGGGCGTCTACTCCAGTGCACAGTTTATCGGTGCTTTTCTCGGCGGCGTGCTGGGCGGCATTATTTACAGTGTTGGCGATATCAGCTGGATTTTTCTGTCGGCGCTGGGCTTATGTCTGCTGTGGTTTTTGGTGATCTGGCCGATGCAGCCGTTAACGCATTTCAGCAACCGCATTATTCCGCTGGCAGGCTTAACCGCTGCCAATGCCGATCATTATCAAAGCCGGCTGGAAGCGATTCCCGGCGTGGTGGAAACCATTCTGGTCATCGACGATCAGCTTGCCTATGTGAAATTTCTCGCCGATGATACCGATCTGACGGAATTGGAATCCGTCGCCTGAATCTGCGTAAAATGACGCAACTCAAGAACAAAGGAACCGCTCATGTCCGTAAATAAAGTTATTCTGGTTGGCCGGCTGGGTGTAGACCCTGAAAGCCGCGCATTTCCTAATGGTGGCTCTATCTGCAATCTGCGTATTGCCACTTCAGAAACCTGGCGCGACAAGCAAACCGGCGAACGTCAGGAACGTACCGAATGGCATCGTGTGGTGCTGCGTAACAAGCTCGGTGAAATCGCCCAGCAATATTTGCGTAAAGGCTCACAGGTCTACATCGAAGGCCGCATTCAGACCCGTAAATGGCAGAATCAGCAAGGTCAGGATCAGTACACCACCGAAATCGTCGGCAATGAAATGACCATGCTCGATAGCAAAGGTGGCAGTGGCGGCGGTGACAGCAGCTATGATCAAGGCCAAAGCCGCCCACAGCAGCAAAATACCCAACAGAACAATGCCCAGCCTGCCTCGGCATCCGCCGGCCCCGATTACGGCGGTGGTGATGCAGATTATTATGATGACGATATTCCGTTTTAGGATTTCTCGTACGCAGCAAATCAAGCCCCGCAGCGCGGGGCTTTTTTGTGGGCAAACACCTTGCTGCCAGGTCGATTCAGTGGGAGGATACAATTAAAATAATAAGAGCGACTTATGCAACACAAAATCAAACAAACCTCAGTCCGGCCGCTACGCACCTTAAACCTGTTATCACAGGAAGAAATCCGTCGCCTCAGTAATCCCGGTGAGGACTTACACAGGCTGTTTCGCGACTGTGCGCTGGCGATTCTCAACACCGACAGCCATCAGGATGATGCCGAGCAAATTTTTAATACCTTTGCCGATTTTGATATCCGGCTGATCCCGCAGGCGCGCGGCATTTTGCTGCAAATCGATAATGCGCCGGCGCAATCGTTTGTCGGCGACACGCTGA
>CAMPHB010000304.1 GCA_946885755.1 uncultured Methylophaga sp.
CAGGGAATAATACGTTTGGCCAGTGCCATCAGAATTGCAGCGGCGGATTCAGCTGGTCAGCCATTTTCTGTGCTTCCGCCAAATCAATGGTGCCTTCATAAATGGCCCGGCCGACAATCGCGCCCATCACCCCTTCGGATTCGTAATGGCACAGTGCTTTGATATCGTCGTAGTTACTGACACCACCCGAAGCAATCACCGGAATATTAATGGCGCGGGCCAGATTTCGCGTGGATTCGAGGTTAACACCCTGCATCATGCCATCACGGCTGATATCGGTATAAATAATGGCTTCAACGCCATCCTGCTCAAACTGCTGGGCAATATCAATCACGTCATGGTTAGACAGTTTCGACCAGCCATCAATCGCGACTTTGCCGTCTTTGGCATCAAGGCCAACGATAATGTGACCGGGAAACTCGGCACAGACATCGCCGACAAAATGCGGTGCATTAATGGCTTTGGTACCGATAATGACGTAGCGGACGCCGGCGTGCAGATAGGTCTGGATGGTGTCTTCATCACGAATACCACCACCGACCTGTACATCCAGCGTAGGATGGGCTGCGCAAATTTGATGGATAACCTCGGCGTTGACGGGATTGCCGGCAAAAGCGCCATCCAAATCAACGATATGCAAGCGTTTGGCACCGGCTTCGACCCAGCGGTTGGCAACCGCCAGCGGATCTTCCGAAAACACGGTGTTATCTTCCATGCGTCCCTGACGCAACCGAACGCAGTGACCTTCTTTCAGATCAATGGCAGGGATTAACAACATAACGCTTTCTCCATACGATGACTTAGGACTGACCGTCCCATTGCACAAAATTGTTCAGTAATTGCAGCCCGGCCTGCTGACTTTTTTCCGGGTGAAACTGCACGGCAAACACATTGTTACGCGCCAAAGCACTGGCAAACGGCTGGTTATAAACGGTTACACCGGCAATTTCACCGGGTTCGGCCGGATCCACATAATAACTGTGCACAAAATAAAAACGGCTGTTATCGTCAATGCCCTGCCACAGAGGATGTTGCTGACTTTGCCGGACCTGATTCCAGCCCATATGCGGTACTTTAAGACCGGCGTTGGCTGCCGCTTGAAAATAACGCACTTCGCCGTCAAACAGGCCAATACCGGCGATGCCGTTATTTTCTTCGCTGTGACGCAGCATGGCCTGCATGCCAAGGCAGATCCCCAGAAACGGTTTTTCAGCGGCAACGGTTTTGATAACGCCCAGCAAATCCCGCTGTTGTAATTCGTTCATGCAGTCGCGAATTGCGCCGACACCGGGAAAAACAATATGGCTGGCGGCGTTAATCACCGCCGGATCTGCCGTCACGCTGATTTTCGTCCGTGGCGCAACGGTTTCCAGCGCCTTGGCGACAGAACGCAAGTTACCCATGCCGTAATCAATGACTGCAATCTCAGACATATTAAATCCGCATCAATCTCAAAAAAGGTATCAGCCTATAAGGCGCCTTTGGTCGATGGCAGCTGGCCGAGCGCTCTTTCATCAAGCGTCACCGCCATACGCAAAGCCCGGCCAAACGCTTTAAAAATCGTTTCAGCAATATGGTGGGCATTGCGGCCTTTGAGATTATCGATATGCAACGTCATACCGGCGTGATTCACCAGACCCTGGAAGAATTCGTAAAATAAATCGACATCAAATTCGCCGATTTTGTCACGGCTAAAGGTGACGTCGAATTCCAGACCGGGCCGGCCTGACAGATCCAACACTACACGGGACAGGGCTTCATCCAGCGGCACATAAGCATGGCCGTAACGAACCACACCTTTTTTGTCGCCGAGCGCCTGTTTCAGCGCCTGACCAATGGTGATACCAGTATCTTCAACGGTGTGGTGAGCATCAATATGTAAATCGCCTTTGGCTTTGACGCTGAGGTCAAACAGGCCATGGCGGGCGATTTGTTCCATCATGTGATTCAGAAAAGGCACGCCGGTTTCAGCTTGAAATTGTCCGGTGCCATCCAGATTCAGGGAAACCTCGATTTGGGTTTCCAGCGTGTTACGCGCAATATTTGCGCTGCGAACGGTCATGATGTTTCCTGAGTTGCTTGAATTAAAAGCAAATAATAACTGTTTGCGGCATGGGTTTAAAGCGTTAAACACATTGTCGTGATAAGCGCTCGCCATTTTTTCCACATAACAGGTTCAATCATGACGGTGCGGGTTCTATATTGTTGGGTGTTATTAAAGTTGATCTTGTGGTTTTATCAAAGCCTTAAGTCTGATGCCGCAAAGACGCAGGGCAATAAAATAGGCTATCGCGCTGCCACAAATTAACATTGCCAGCCACTGACTGCGCTGCCAGACAGAGGCGGTTTGCCAGGCAACAATTTCGGGTGTCAGAAACCATAACCAGGCCAATAGCACACTGTTGGCGATGATCAGTCTTAGATAAAAGCTGAGCCAACCGGCATTGGGCTGGTAAACCCCGGTTTTGCGTAAGCCGCGATACAATAAAAAGGCATTGAGCATGGCTGACAAAGCGGTGGCGAGCGCCAGCCCCACATGCGCCAGATAAATCATCAGAATAATATTCAGGCCCATGTTAACC
>CAMPHB010000305.1 GCA_946885755.1 uncultured Methylophaga sp.
CTTTGCCAGTGCGCAGTTTGGCAAATTGTTTGTGTTGAATACCCGGGCGGCGAAATTCCAGAAATTCTTCATTACCGACATCGTTATCGGCAAACATATCGGAGAATGCTGATAAGCGATCTGGATCGCCCTCATGGCTGCGTTTACGAACAACGGCTTTGGGTAAGTCTTTGGGTGTAATAACCCGTTTATCGTGCTGAATTGGCTCAGCATCGCTGACTTCCTGCCGGAATAGGGCAATATCATCATTTTCAGGTGGTTTGTCGCGGGACATAAGTTTTTTTGTCCATTTAATTTCTTATCAGCCATTGTGCCAGAGAGGCTTTCAAGATTGATACTTGTGTGCGGAGTTGATTTTGCTTTACGATGAAAACACTTGTCGGGGTGCCCGTCTGATTTCAGATGTGGCTGAGATGAAACCCGTTGAACCTGAAGAGGTTAAGACCTCCGTAGGAAACAAGCCGGTGTACCGGTTCACAAACGCTGTCTGTGGTAGCCGCCGTGTATCACCTATTCCTTGTTCGCTGACGCGCAACGTTTTCATTTCCCCGGCTTTTTTATCTCAAGCGAGGGGAATGCTCTATGTCAGCCAATCCAAAAGTTATTGATATCAGTGCCCGTAGCGGCATCAGCACCGCGCCGCTGGCCGGCAGCGAAAAAGTTTATGTGCGCGGTAGTCGTGATGATATTCGGGTGCCATTTCGGGAAATCAAGCTGACCGATACGCCCAATCGTGATCCGAATCTGCCGGGTATACCGAATGAGCCGGTGCTGGTTTACGACACCTCCGGTATTTACACCGATCCGCTGGCCAACATTGATATCGAACAGGGGCTACCGGCGATTCGTGCCGCGTGGATTGAGGGGCGCGGTGATACCGAACAACTAACTGAATTCACCTCAAAATTTACCCGCGAACAGGATGCGCAGCAATTTGATATTCCGCTGTTTGCGCATCGTCGTCTGCCACGGCGCGCCAAGCCCGGCAAAAATGTCAGTCAGATGCATTACGCACGGCAAGGCATTATCACGCCGGAAATGGAATATATCGCCATTCGCGAAAGCATGGGCCGGGCAGCAATGGAAGCTGATGGAGCGTTACCGGATGGCGCCGCCAATCACATTACCGCTGAATTTGTCCGTAAAGAAGTCGCCGAAGGCCGTGCCATTATTCCGGCCAATATCAACCATCCCGAAGCCGAGCCGATGATTATCGGTCGTAACTTTCTGGTCAAAATCAACGCCAATATCGGTAACTCAGCGACCACATCTTCCATTGAAGAAGAAGTCGAAAAGATGGTCTGGAGTACCCGTTGGGGCGGCGATACGGTGATGGATTTATCGACCGGTAAACATATTCATCAAACCCGCGAATGGATCATCCGTAATTCGCCAGTGCCGATTGGCACCGTGCCGTTGTATCAGGCTCTGGAAAAGGTCAACGGCGTTGCCGAAGATTTAAGCTGGGAAGTGTTTCGTGACACGCTAATTGAGCAAGCCGAGCAGGGTGTCAGCTATTTCACCATTCATGCCGGCGTGCGGCTGGCGCATATTCCACTTTCGGTGGATCGGGTGACCGGCATTGTGTCGCGCGGTGGTTCGATTATGGCAGCCTGGTGTTTAGCACATCATCAGGAAAGCTTTTTGTACACGCATTTCGAAGAAATATGTGAAATCATGAAAGCTTACGATGTGTCGTTTTCGCTGGGCGATGGGCTGCGGCCAGGCTGTCAGGCGGATGCCAATGATGCTGCGCAATTTGCCGAACTGCGTACTTTGGGCGAGTTGACCCAGATCGCCTGGCAGCATGATGTACAAGTGATGGTCGAAGGCCCCGGCCATGTGCCGATGCACAAAATCAAAGAAAATATGGACCTGCAATTAGAGGTCTGTAAAGAAGCGCCGTTTTACACATTAGGCCCGCTGGTGACTGATATTGCACCGGGTTATGACCACATTACGTCGGGCATTGGCGCGGCTATGATTGGTTGGTTTGGCACAGCGATGCTCTGCTATGTGACACCTAAAGAACATCTGGGGCTGCCCAACAAGGATGACGTCAAAGTCGGCATCATTACCTACAAAATCGCTGCCCATGCAGCGGATCTGGCCAAAGGCCATCCGGGCGCACAAATCCGTGATGATGCCATTTCCAAAGCACGCTTTGAATTTCGCTGGGAAGATCAGTTTAACCTCGGTCTGGATCCGGATACTGCAAGGGAATTTCATGATGAAACGCTGCCGCAGCCGAAAGCCAAAGTGGCGCATTTTTGTTCAATGTGCGGGCCGAAATTCTGCTCGATGAAAATCTCGCATGATGTCAAAGCAGCGTTTGCTGAGAAATCCGAGGAATTCAAAGCCGGTGGCAGTAAGATTTACCGGCAGGTTTGATGGTGAGATTAATCGGCCCTCACCCCAACCCTCTCCCAAACGGGAGAGGGGGCAGCTGGTTCCTTCCCCCGTGTCGGGGGAAGGTTAGGATGGGGGTGATTTGAGTTTTATGCGCCATTTTTTAATTATCGGCAGTGGCCTGATTGGCCGGTTAACCGCCTGGCGGTTGCTGGCCGCCGGCCATAAGGTC
>CAMPHB010000306.1 GCA_946885755.1 uncultured Methylophaga sp.
CAAAGTGATTTATAACGAACACTATCTGGACGGTGACAAAATTGATGACGGTGCTATTCTCGCCGCTGAATTCACCAATCGTGGCAAATCTTTCCGGGCGGTTAGATTTACCGATAGCGAAGGCAATAGCCAGTATTACGCACCCGATGGTGCCAGCATGCGCAAAGCGTTTACCCGCACACCGGTACCGATTTCCCGCATCAGTTCTGGTTTTAATCCTAACCGCAAACACCCGGTTCTAAAAACCAACCGGCCACATCGTGGGGTGGACTATGCGGCCGCCACTGGCACACCGATTCTGGCAACAGGTGACGGTAAGGTCAGTTTTGTCGGCAATAAAGGTGGCTATGGCCGCACCGTCATTCTCTCCCATGGCGGCCGTTATACGACGTTGTTTGCCCATATGTCGCGCTACAAAGCGGGCATTAAAACGGGGCAGCGAGTCCGCCAGGGTGATGTGATTGGTTACATTGGTAGCAGTGGTCTGGCTACCGGCCCGCATTTGCATTACGAATTCCGTGTAAATGGTGTTCACAAAGACCCGCTGACCGTCGCATTGCCAAAAGCTGAGGCGCTGCCAGAAAAATATCGTCAGCAGTTTACCGGCGTTACTGAGCCTTTAATGGCTCAGCTCGATAAAGTGCGGATCCCTACGCTCGCTTTAAATATCGACTAATGGCGTTATTTGTTGGTGTCATTTCTGGCACCAGTGTCGATGGTATTGATACTGCTTTATTGGATATTGAGCCAGATCAACCGCCCCGGCTGGTCGCGGCTAAAACCTTTGTTTATCCCGATACTCTTCAGCGCACGGTACATCAGTTAATAAAACAACCGCAGTGCAGTTTGCAGGAACTGGGTGAGCTGGATATGGCTTTAGGCAGCGTTTATGCCGAAGCAGTTCAAAACTTGTTGCTTATGGCGGACTATCAGGCTGCTGATGTATCAGCTATCGGCTGTCACGGGCAGACGATTTACCACGCCCCGTATGCTGCGCATCCGTTCAGCATGCAAATCGGCAATGCCAATCTGATAGCAGAATTGACCGGCATCACCACGATAACTGATATGCGCCAGAGAGATATGGTTTGTGGCGGGCAAGGTGCGCCGCTGGTGCCGGGTTTTCATGAAGAAATGTTTCGCCATGACAGCGAAAACCGGGTAATCGTTAATATCGGTGGCATTGCCAATATTACGGTACTTGCGGCAGATAAAAATCAGCCTATCCTTGGATTTGATACCGGTCCCGGTAATACGCTGATGGATGCATGGATCCGGGAACATCGAAATCAGGCTTTTGATGCCAACGGTGACTGGGCTGCAACTGGCATCAGCCAGCCGGCTTTATTGGCAAAATTATTAGATGAGCCTTATTTTTCATTGCCCGTGCCCAAAAGCAGTGGTCGCGAATTATTTCATCTTGGATGGCTCCAACAGCGTCTTGCACAATGTGCACAATCCTTTGCTGCTGAAGATGTACAAGCAACCTTACTGGAGCTGACTGGCAATACGATTGCTGATGCGATTATTCAGGTAGCAGATGATTGCCAGCGGATCATTATCTGTGGCGGCGGTGCGCATAACGCCCGTCTGATGCAAACACTGCGTGGTTATTTGCCCGCCATGATTATTGATAGCAGCAGCCAGCACCAATTGGATGTCGATTTTGTTGAAGCCAGCGCCTTTGCCTGGCTGGCGTGCCGAACTCTGAATCAGCAAACCGGCAGCATTGCATCGGTCACCGGTGCCCGACGCGACAGCATTCTGGGTGGTGTTTATTGGTCTAGATAACGCTGATATTGCGCTTCGGTCAGCAAGTTTTTCTGCCAGCAGGAATTCCCTGGTCTGATTACCCCTATCCAACCTGAAGCCTCAGGCTGTTGATTTACAAGTGCCGGATTAGAACTGAGCAGCGCATTGAGTTCGCCCACTGTTACCGGGAATGGGATCGATATTTCAGTCAGTGTTTTACTTGATTCCAGCAAACAAAAGATACTGTTTGCCGTTAAAAACTGCCCATTTAACACCACAAAATCTACAAAAAGCACATCCGAGAGTTGATCCTGATAAAACTCACTGAGTCCAAACACCAGCCAGTCAGCAGTTAATGGACTAAACCATAAATGCTGGCGACTAAATAAACGCAAATCCTGTTCAAATGGCGGGCAAACGTCCATATAAGCCAATAAGATAGCGCAGCGAATCAGCACAATCGGCGGGCAACATATCCCAGTGAAACCGCCAGCGCCAGTTATCCTCAGTGGTACCCGGCACATTCATACGGTGAGCCGCGTCCAGTGCCAGCACATCCTGCATCGGCAATACCGCCAGAGCTGATACTGACTGCAAAGCCATACGATTCAGTAACCATGGCATTGATTCACTGCTCGGCCCTGCATATTGGTGTAAATGATTTTTGCTGCCCGCATCCAAAGACTGATACCAACCGAGTGTCGTGTTGTTATCATGCGTGCCGGTATAAGTGACACTATCCTGCGTATGCTGATGCGGCAAATAGGGATTACTGGCATCGCCGCCAAAAGCAAACTGCAGAATTTTCATGCCCGGCATAGCAA
>CAMPHB010000307.1 GCA_946885755.1 uncultured Methylophaga sp.
AGGTAACATCAGTGCGGAGTTTTCGGTTACCACCATCAAAGATACTTCAGCACCAACGGCAAACGTCCTCTTTCCTCTGCCAGTCGGGATGACAACGAGCAATACCATTTTGGTTCGTGGCACAGCGAATGATGCAGAAAATAATGAAATTACCGCTGTTACGATTGAGGGTGTGCCTGCCACCAGCGATGATGGCTTTGCTACCTGGCAAGCGCAGGTGCCACTCGCACTGGGCAAAACCATACTGGATGTAACCACGCAAGATATCAACGGCAATATCGACACGAATGCCGCCAGAATCACGATGACCTCAGGCACCTCAGTAGAAAACTGTGAACGGCCGAGAGCGATAGAGTTTGATGCGGAAAATAATAGAGCACTGGTGGTGGATGAAACCTTGAAAGCACTGCTTTCTGTTGATTTGGACACAGGCGGTCGCATTATGTTATCCGGTGCTGGGACGGGCGAAGGAACAACCTTTAGTAAACCGACGTCGGTTGCACTTGATAGTGACAACCATCGTGCGCTGGTGACTGATATTGGCAGAAAGGCCGTTATTGCCGTGGATCTGACCACCGGCGACAGAAGTATTTTTTCCGCCAGCTCAGACTGTGTTTTGTCAGGCCTTAAAGACCGGGTTCCGCTCGCTGTTGCGATGGACAAAGCCAATAATCGCGCGCTGACATTGGACTGCGTCAGCATAGCAGCAGCGGTGATGGCGATAGATCTAACCACCGGTGAAAGCAGTCGGCTGGACACTGGAGGCGCACGCATGGAGAACGTCACCGGTATCGCCGTAGACAGTCTAAACAACCGTGCTTTGGTGAGTGCTTTTGGCCAGTCATTTTTCGTCGGCGATGTTCCCCAGAACACGCCCAGTGTGTTAGCGATCGATTTTGCCACCGGAACCAGAACGGTATTTTCAGGCGACAACGGCAGTCGCCTTGTAGGAGCCGGCCAAAATGATTTTGAAAACCCGGTATCCATCAGCATGGATGTCGCCGGCAATCGCGCCATTGTTTTAGACGCCGACACCGATGGCTTGGGTGCTTTGTTTGGTGTCGATTTAACAACCGGCTTCCGCACGGTATTGTCCGGCCCGCGCGATGGCGGTGGCTCCACGGGCACAAAAGATCCTTTTACGGAGGCGATCTCCGTTGCGTACAACAGTCTCACCGGTAATAACCTGGTACTGGATGCCGCTCGAGATCTCATCATTAATGTGAGGAATGGTTTTCGCTTTCCCATCGCCAATCGAACAAACGCAACACTATTTGAGACACCCAACGGCTTGGCGCTTGATAGTGACAATAACCGCGTATTTACCGTAGATCATACCCGGGGCACTTTATTTTCCGTGGATTTAAATAGCGCGCAGATAGGCATCATATCCAGCGGAGCGCAAACCGATGACATTCTGGATTTTGATTTGCCTTTTAATGTTGCCTTTGACCGGGATAACAACCGCATACTGGTGCCTGATGTACCGGAAGGTTTGATATCCGTGGACCTGACGGTGGGCGATTCCACGCGTAACCGCTCTCTATTGTCGGGCGCGGGCGCCGGATCTGGCCCTACGCTGGACTCACCCTTCTCCGTTGCATTAGATACCGAAACTAATATTGCTTATGTCGGGACAGCAGTTCTAGCCGATGCCAAGTTATTTGTTGTAGATACGGTGACGGGCGCTAGAACATTATTATCTGCCAGCACAAAGGGAACCGGGCCCACGCTCAGGAGTGCGCAATCGATTATTTTGGATAAGGACAACAATCGTGTATTGGCAGCCAACAGTAACTTCTCTGATGGCGGTTTTATCTGTGCCATAGATCTGACTACGGGTAATAGAAATATTATCTCCGGTCTCGGTGTGGGGGGAGGAACGCCTTTTGGCAGTGTTGCTTACATTGCCTCTGATACTGTTAACAATCGCCTCTTAGCTGCAGATAGCAAGTCAAATGCGATCATCGCAGTCGATTTAACCACCGGTGACCGGGTGGAAGTATCAGGGCCTAATACCGGCAGCGGTCCATTGTTCGGATCGCCTTCAGGCATAGCGCTGGGTGAAAACAATATTGTCTTCGTGATAGATAGCGGTCTTGATCAATTGTTTGCGGTGGACTTAATCAGCGGTGAGCGAGTGATGGTGGCACGCTAGATAAATAAAAGTGGCTCCCCCCATTTGGCGGGTATTGACCCGCGGAGATCGAGCGTAAAATTCAGTCTTCGTCGGCGTATTTCAAAATGAACTCAACAAATTATCTGTCGCTGCTGTAATAAAAAGAGGGCTTTCCATGACACATTGGTTGATCATAAAAAAGGCCGAAGCATTTAAAGGAATACATTCCTGGAATATATCTCAAGGCGGACATTTTCTTGCACCTTATGTGGGCACAGGGATCTGCCTTGCTGCCTCTTGTTACTATATGTCTATGCATAAACGAGGAAGTTCGTTAAGGGAAGGCTTGGGATTGCAACAAGGTAACAACAACCTATTCGCTCAGTTGAATGAAGATTCCATAAAGTTTCTTAGAAGTCAGCAAATATGTTTTGGCAGCAGAACTGATTCAAGCAC
>CAMPHB010000308.1 GCA_946885755.1 uncultured Methylophaga sp.
TGCCTAAAGTGCGCACTACACCGTTAACCAGCGGCTCCCAGGCGTCGGGGACAATGACGATTTTCATCAGGCGGCCTGGGCGATGGCTTTGGTTTCGGCAACCATTTCGGTCCAGGTCAGAATCTCCATTTGGCCGTCGGGATGCTCCACCAGTGCGGTGCAGCTTTCCACCCAGTCGCCGCAGTTGAAATAGTCAATGCCGTGTAACTGTGTGATTTCGGCGCGGTGAATATGGCCGCAAACCACACCATCCACACCTTGCCTTGCGGCTTCATGGGCGACGGCTTCTTCGAAATTACTGATGTATTGCACCGCGTTTTTTACTTTATGTTTCAAAAACGCCGCCAAAGACCAGTAGGAAAAGCCCAGTTTGCGGCGAATAAGATTGACATAACGGTTGGCACGCAGCAGAAATTCATACAAGCGGCTGCCGATTTTGGCGAGCATCGGCGAAATCTTCACCACACTGTCAAACTCATCACCGTGCAGGATCAGCAGTTTTTTGCCATCGGCGGTGGTGTGAATCGCTTCATGTTTGATTTCGACATTACCGAATACCATGCCGTCATAATCACGGAACACTTCATCATGGTTGCCGGGAATATAAACCACTTTGGTGTTGTGTTTGGCCTTACCGAGCAGCGTGCGGATAACGTTGTTGTGTTCTTGCGGCCAGAACATGCGTTTTTTCATCTCCCAGACATCAATGATGTCACCGACCAGATATAAATACTGGCACTCGGTATGATGCAAAAAATCCAGCAGCAATTCGGCGCTGCAACCACGAAACCCCAGATGGATGTCTGAGATCCAGACGCTGCGAACTTTCAGTTTTTGTTTCGGACTTACTTGTGTTTGCATAATGCGCCCCTATCTTTAACTTGAGCGCACACTAACGAAAGACTATTGCAGCGATGTGACTTTTTGGTTGCAGAAATATGACGCAGCCAGCCAGAATCGCCGTCAATATGACTAATTACAGGAATAGGATGGCTATGAGTAACCCTTTATTAGATCACCAATTTTTACCGCCTTTTTCAAAGATAAAGCCTGAGCACATTGAGCCCGCGGTGGATGAGGCCTTGGCAAAAGCCCGGCAAATGGTCAGCGACACGCTGGATGGTTTGCAGCAGCCAACCTGGGAAACGCTGGTGGTACCGATGGAAGAACTGGACGGTTTGATCGACAAAGTCTGGTCGCCGGTCAGTCATTTAAATTCGGTGATGAATTCTGAGGAATTACGCAAAGCCTATAATGCCTGCCTGCCCAAACTCAGTGATTTTGGTACTGAACTGGGTCAGAATGAAGATCTGTATCAGGCCTATAAAACACTGCAGCAAAGCGCTGAATACGATCAGCTGGATACCGCACAGAAAAAAGTCATCGACAATGCGGTGCGTGATTTCCGCTTGTCCGGTGTCGAATTAAACGCCGCTGACCGCCAGCGTTTTAAAGAACTGTCTCAACAAATGACTGAGCGCTGCGCCAAATTTGAAGAAAATCTGCTCGACGCTACCCACGCATGGAAAAAACACATTACCGATGACAGTCTGTTGTCTGGTCTGCCGCCATCAACTATTGGTATGGCCGAGCAAATGGCCAAACGCGAGGGTCTGGAAGGCTGGTTATTCACGCTGGATTTCCCATCGTATATGCCGGTGATGAGCTATGCCGACAACCGCGAACTGCGTGAAGAAATGTACACCGCCTTTGCCACCAAAGCCTCTGATCAGGGTCCCTATGCCGGTCAGTGGGATAACACGCAGGTGATGCAGGATATCTTACAACTGCGTCATGAACTGGCGCAGTTATTAGGGTTTGCCAACCATGCCGAGCGCTCGCTGGCGACCAAAATGGCACAAACACCGCAGCAGGTTCTGGATTTTCTCACCGATCTGGCCGCGCGCAGCAAACCTATCGCCGAACAGGAATACGCTGAATTATGCGAGTACGCCAAACAAGAATCCGGTTTGGACAGTTTGGAAGCCTGGGATGTCACCTACTTTGCCGAAAAGCTGCGTCAGCAGCGTTATTCAATTTCGCAGGAAGAGTTAAAACCCTACTTCCCGCAGGACAAAGTCGTTAATGGCCTGTTTGCCGTGGTTAACCGTCTGTATGGGCTGGAAATCCGTGAAAACAAAGACGTTGATGTCTGGCATCCGGATGTGCGCTTTTTTGAAATCGTCGGCGACGATGGCAAGGTCCGCGCCCAGTTCTATTTAGATATGTATGCCCGTCAGCACAAACGTGGCGGCGCCTGGATGGATGAATGCAAAGTGCGTCGTAAAACCCGTGACGGTGTACAGATCCCGGTGGCGTTTCTGACCTGTAATTTTTCAGAGCCGGTTGGCGACAAACCAGCGCTGTTTACCCATGACGAAGTGACCACACTGTTCCATGAGTTCGGTCACGGCCTGCATCATATGCTGACCAAAATTGATGCTGCTGGCGTATCAGGCATTAATGGTGTGGCATGGGATGCCGTCGAACTGCCGAGTCAGTTTATGGAAAACTGGTGCTGGGAGCGTGAGGCACTGGATTTGATTTCCGGCCATTATGAGACCGGT
>CAMPHB010000309.1 GCA_946885755.1 uncultured Methylophaga sp.
GCCCTGGCGTTACATTCTCTGGGATAAATTTACCGATCCTGAAAACTGGCAAAAAGCCTTTGACTGTCTTGCTGAAGGCAATCAGCAATGGGCACAAAACGCGCCTTTGCTGATATTGGCCGCATCGGTGGACACTTTCCGTCAAAATGACAAAACCAATCGCTGGACCGGTTACGATACCGGTGCCGCCAGCCTCAGTTTGTGCCTGCAAGCGACTGCTATGGGCCTGATGTCACATCAAATGGGCGGTTTTGACACCGATAAAATACGTCAGGCTTTTAACTTGCCAGACAATTTACATTTATGGTCAATGATGGCTATCGGTCACGCTGCGCCACTTGATGATTTAAGCCCGGAACAACTTGAACGGGAACTAAAACCACGACAGCGCCGTCCATTGGCAGAACAATTTTTTCATGGCGGCTGGCAAAAAAGCCGTTAATTAATATCGGAGAATCAGCATGAAATCAGTATTGTTAATGGCGACATTATTGGTCAGCACCAGCGCGCTTGCTTATGATGAAATTTATTTAAAACGGCTGCTTAAAGAAAATCAGTGCCATCACTGCACGCTGAATGAAGCACCGCTGAGCGATAAAGACCTCGAAGGCGCTGATTTAAGCGAGTCCAGCCTGAAAAAAATCAACCTGCAAAACAGTAACCTGAAAGGCGCCTGGTTTACCCATTCAAAAATGCATGAGGCGAATCTGGAAGGTGCGCAGTTGCAAGGTGCGTTAATGGACTACACGCTGCTGATTGACGCTAATCTGAAAAACGCCAATCTGGACGATGCTCAGATGATTTTCAGTGATTTAAGCGGCGCTGATTTAACCGGTGCATCAATGGAAGGCACCTCAATCCGCGGCATCGTTTACTGCAATACCACCATGCCGGACGGCAGTATTGATAACAGCGGCTGCTGATTCTGGTTAAACTGACAAACCCGCCGAGGATTACCCCGGCGGGTTTTTTTTGCCCGGCTTTTGCCAACGAAGGCAGCAAACTTCTTTATACTATGCCGGCTGAATCGCTTCAAATAACTGGCTGACGGGCGCACCTCTTGACCGCATCTGCATTGCAACAACTGGAACAATTGTTAAATAGCACTATGCTGGCCGATCGGTACCGGTTCCGTCGCCAGTTAGATGTTCTAAAACAAAACGCCGCGCCGGATAGTAAAAAGCTGGATCAGCTGACTCAGCAAATCACCGCCTCGGCAGCACGTTATCAAACGCGCTTAAGTCATCTTCCCAAACCTAAATTTGATGCTGATCTGCCGGTGATTGCCCGCCGCGCAGAAATTGCCAAAGCCATTGAAGACCATCAGGTGATTATCCTCTGCGGTGAAACTGGCTCGGGTAAAACCACCCAGTTGCCCCAAATCTGTCTGGATATCGGTCGCGGTGTTAGCGGCTTGATTGGTCATACCCAGCCACGGCGGATTGCTGCGCGCACCGTAGCCACCCGTATTGCTGAAGAGCTGGATTCACAAATCGGCGAAACCGTCGGTTACAAAGTGCGGTTTCATGATCAGGTTCGCGCTGACAGCAGTTATATCAAGCTGATGACCGATGGTATTTTGCTGGCCGAAACTCAGAACGATAAATTTCTGAATCAATACGACACCATCATTATTGATGAGGCGCACGAACGCAGTCTGAACATCGATTTTCTACTGGGTTATTTAAAACAATTGCTGCCCAAGCGGCCTGATTTAAAGCTGATTATTACCTCGGCAACCATTGATACCACCCGGTTTTCCGAACATTTTGACAATGCCCCGATCATCGAAGTCAGCGGTCGTACCTATCCTGTGGAAGTGCGTTACCGGCCCCTGCTCAGTCCGGATGAAGACAGCGAAGACTATGATTTTATTGAAGGTATCGTGGTCGCCGTCGATGAACTATGTAAAGAAGGCCCCGGCGATGTGCTGGTATTTTTGTCGGGTGAACGCGATATCCGGGATGTTTCCGAAGCCCTGCGTAAACACCATCCACCAAATACCGAAATTCTGCCGTTATGTGCCCGCCAATCCGCCGCCGAGCAAAATCGCGTCTTTAAAACCGGTGGCCCGCGGCGCATTGTTTTGGCCACTAATGTTGCCGAAACCTCGTTAACGGTACCGGGTATTCGTTATGTCGTCGATCCCGGTCTGGCGCGCATCAGCCGTTACAGTGTGCGTAATAAAGTACAGCGGCTGCCGATTGAAAAAATCTCCCAGTCCAGCGCCAATCAGCGCTCCGGCCGTTGCGGCCGTGTCGCTGCCGGTGTTTGTATCCGGCTTTATGACGAGGATGATTTTACAGCGCGGCCTGAATTTACCGATCCGGAAATTTTGCGTACTAATCTGGCTTCTGTGATTTTGCAGATGACCGCATTGAAACTTGGCGATCCGGCGAAATTTCCGTTTATCAATCCGCCACCGCCGAAAATGATTAACGACGGCTACCGGTTACTGGAAGAACTCGGTGCCGTGACCCGTCAGCGGCAAATCACGGAAATCGGCCGGCAACTGGCCAAACTGCCTATCGACCCGCGGATCGCTCGGATGGTACTGGCTGCCAA
>CAMPHB010000310.1 GCA_946885755.1 uncultured Methylophaga sp.
GCTCTAAATTACGCAAATTGTCTTTGTCGGCATTGCTGACGGTTTTGGCCGGAATACGGGCGATCTTGGCAACAATCTGCTGTACATCACCCACACCAATCATTTTTTTGCGCCGTGATTTTGGCAAAATCCGCTGCGCAGCACCGACTTCATCCAGCACGTCGATGGCTTTGTCGGGCAGATAACGATCATTGATATGACGGGCTGCCAGTTCTGCTGCCTGCACTATGGCTGCAGCGGTATAACGGACGTTATGATGTGCTTCCAGTCCGGGTTTCAGGCCTTTGAGAATTTCAATGGTTTCAGCGACAGACGGTTCCGGCACATCAATTTTCTGGAAACGCCGCGCCAGCGCCCGATCATGCTCAAAAATACCGCGGTATTCCTGATAAGTCGTTGAGCCAATGCATTTCAATTCACCATTTGCCAATAATGGTTTCAGCAAATTGGCGGCATCCATCGCGCTGTTACCAGCACTACCGGCACCAATCACGGTATGAATTTCATCGATAAATAAAATCGCATGTTCTTTTTGCTTAATTTCACGCAGCAGCGCTTTCAGGCGTTTTTCAAAGTCACCGCGATATTTAGTACCCGCCACCAGTGCGCCCATGTCGAGAGCATAGATAACGGCATCTTCCAGTACTTCGGGCACATCTTCGGCAACGATACGTTTGGCCAGCCCCTCGGCTAAAGCCGTTTTACCGACGCCGGCTTCACCGACGAACAATGGATTGTTTTTCCGGCGGCGGCACAAAACCTGTAATGTACGCTCGATTTCATGGGCACGGCCAATCAGCGGATCGATACGACCCAATTTGGCTTCAGCATTGAGATTAGTGGCATACAGGGCCAGTGCGCTTTTATTTTCACCGCTGCCCTCACCTTCTTCGGTAGGCGGTTTTTCGGCTTTGGTTTCCTGCGCAACTTCACCAATACTGCCATGACTGATGGCATTGACCACATCAAGCCGCGTCACATCCTGCTTTTGCAGTAAATAAACCGCTTGCGATTGCTGCTCAGAAAAAATCGACACCAGGACATTGGCACCGGTGACTTCTTCGCCGCCAGATGACTGCACATGCATAACAGCGCGTTGCAGGATGCGCTGAAATGCCAATGTTGGCTGTGTTTCGCGTTCAGTGTCTTCCGGTAAAGTTGGCAAATTATCGGCAAGAAAGTCGGTCAGATCCTGACGTAAAGCGGCAATATCAACCTCGCAGGCTTTCAGCACGGCCAACGCCTGGCCGTTTTCCAACAAGGCCAGCAGCAAATGCTCAACGGTCAGAAATTCATGCGAACGTTGTCTGGCGTAATTAAATGCCTGACTCAGCGTGTGCTCTAATTCTTTACTTAACATACGTCATTTCGCCTGTTGTCTTGCTGCCACGGTTATTCCTGCTCCATGGTGCACTGTAAAGGATGCCCGTGATGCTGGGCATAACTGTTGACCTGTTCTACTTTGGCCTCGGCGATTTCAAATGTAAATACACCGCATAAAGCCTGACCTTCCGTGTGCACTTGTAACATGGTCCGTGTGGCCCGCTCACGGCCCATATCAAACAGTTTTTCCAATACTTCGACGACAAAATCCATCGGCGTATAGTCGTCATTCAGCATAATCACCCGGTACTTGGGTGGCTGTTTCAGTTCGGGCTTTGACGGGGCGACTGCGAAGCCGTGTCCCGTTGCCCAGTCTGGTGCTGATTTCTCAGTCATTTTTTATCATTAACTCGCTGTCGCTGCGTCAACCAGATTTTTGAGTTCGCCGGATTCATACAGTTCCATAATAATGTCGCAACCACCAATTAATTCACCATTGATATACAGCTGCGGAAAAGTCGGCCAGTCAGCATAACGATGCAAATTGGCACGTACATCCGGATCTGCCAGTACATTGACATAAGCAAATTCTGAACCACATGCGGCCAGTGCCTGCGATGATCGGCTGGAAAAACCACACTGTGGAAACTCTGGTGTGCCTTTCATAAACAAGATCACAGGATTGCCTTCAATTGCCTGTGTGATCCGCTCCATAATATCCATGTTGTTACCTCTTTAATTGATTCGGTGTGCAGATGGGGATCATCTGCTGATAATTCAAGATTACGCCTGTGTTACCGGCTGCTGCAAGAGGCCTAAAACGCCTTCCAGCCCGCAATAATTCAATGCAGTATCGGCTTGTTGTTGTACCGTTGGTTTCGCGTGGTAGGCAACGCTTAAACCAGCCTCAGCCATCATCAGTAAATCATTGGCACCATCACCCATAGCGATGGCCTGATTAGGCCGGATATTTAATTCATGACAACGGGCCAGCAGAAAATCGGCTTTGGCTTTGGCACCACAAACATCACCAACGACATCGCCGGTCAGTTTGCCATCTTCTTCAGCCAGTACATTGGCCTGGGTATAGTCGAGACTCAGGCGTTTTTGTAATCGCTCAGTAAAAAACGTAAAACCGCCAGAGACCAGCGCAGTTTTAATACCCAGCTGTTTTAAACCCGCCAGCATCGTGTCAGCACCGGGATTGGCGTTTGCTGCCCCGACCGCCTCACGCAGCGAA
>CAMPHB010000311.1 GCA_946885755.1 uncultured Methylophaga sp.
CACACTCGGCACCACCATACCCAGCCAGGCACGCTTAACATCCTGGCGCGCATACACCCAGATAATGGCAATCGGATACACCACAAAGCTGAACAAACTGGCAGTTATTACCGCCTCGGTTTTACTGAGCGGTAAAATCGCTGATAAAAACAGCGTGCTCGCTGAAGCCAGCAGATAACCGCCAAAAATGGCAGCCAGCGCCTGCAAACTGATGGCGACGGGTTTCGAAGTCAAACCGGGTAACTCCCACTAACAGAGATTTAAGTGAGGACGTAGTTTACACCGAATTAAACTAAAAGCGAATCATTCTCATTAATATCACGAAGCGAAGTCGAATGATCTCTGCGGCCACTGAATATTAGTGATCAATCAGCGAGCGCAGCAGATTATTGCGGACTTTTGATAACCGATCATATTGCGCTGTTTTACCGCGCTCATTAAATTCTTCACGCAGTGCCAGTTCCAGGTCAAAAAGCAATTCCCGCTGGCCGGCATCACGAATCCGGCTGGTCAGCCAGCCGACCACCACCAGTCGCTCACCGCTTTCAACAGTATTCACCCGATGTAAATACGTCGCCGGATACAAGAGCACATCACCGGCTTCGAGTTTCCAGCTGCGCTCGCCGCTACTGTCTTCCAGCACCAGCTCACCGCCCTGATAACTGTCACTGGCCGATAAAAACACGGTAAAAGAAATGTCGGTGCGCTGATCATTAATCAGCGCTTCATCAACATGCGTACCGTAGGCCATACCCGGCTGGTAGCGACTTAACATCAGCCGCACAAACTGTTGCGGCCGGGCCGCCAATTTAAACAAATCGTGATTTTGCAAACGCTGCTCAATCAGCCGCAACACCCCACTGACCGCCACATTATCAGCCTGCTGATTCTGTTTCACTTCACGGGCGGCACGACCAGCGGTGCTTTTTCCGTCATAAAACGGCGTGGTATGAACCGCCTCATGAATCACCTCAAGATCCACGGTCGACAAACATTGTGTCAGATGCAAAATCATATTGAGAATGCTTCTCATTTGTGGCAAAGTGCATAACGTATCATGAATCCACCATTAAGAGGCCGACTAATGCAAGAAAACCGTAAAAAATGGATCAGTTTAGGGATCGCGCTGGCAAGCGGTGTCAGCATCAATGCCATGGCCGCCGATATGCCAGATCATTCCGGCCATTCATCGGCCATGACACTGGCCGCCGCAGGTGAAGGCGAAGGTGAAGGTGCCGGCGTCACTGAAACCGATCTGAAAACCAACGATATTGCCTATCTCACACGACTCGGCCTGATTCGTGGTCATTTGCTGGTCGGTTATGAATTATATCGTCAGGGCCACACGGATATGGCGATTACCCATATGAAACACCCGCGCGACGAACTCTATGCCGGGCTGGTTCCGGCCATCGAATACCGTGGCGGCCAGCGCTTTGATGATGCTTTAAGCAAACTGGCGGATAGTGTGACCGGTGAAGCGTCACAAGAAGTGGTCGCAGCGGCTTATCAGGGTCTGGAAGACGGCATCAAAGCTGCTGAGTCTGTGGTAAAACCCGATTTGCAAACCAGCCTGCTAAGCATCAAATCGTTACTGACCACCGCCGGTGAGGAATATGCCATTGGTGTTGTTAACGGCAAACTGGTCAATGCCCACGAATATCAGGATGCCTACGGCTTTACCGAAATCGCCAAACGCCGTTTGCAGGAATTACCAGAAAGCAGCCGTAACCAGTCAGCGGACGCAGTTGAAAAAGTCTCTGCCTACCTGGACGAAGTAGCCGATCTGTGGCCTGCCATCGCACCAGAGGGCGATGTTGATGGGGATGCTTCCAGACTTTATGGCGCCGCCGCCCGCGTTGAAATTACCGCTTTAGGTCTTTAACAACAAACGGGCGCTGACCAGACATTTGGTTCAGCGCCCGCCTCAACTTTAAAGACGGATACTGGTTATATCTATATTTCGCCGATTTACCAGTTATAAGTCGCCGTGGCGACAGCTGAACGACGTACACCCCAGAAACAAGCATAGCTACAGGTTGCATACTCTTCATCCAGCAGATTATTAACGTTGACGGCCAGCGAGACTTCTGGTGTTAGCTGATAATCAATTACTGCATCAACAACGGTGTAGTCATCAACGTCATAAGTATTGGCAATATTGACGGTGTCATCGATATAACGGATACCGGCACCTAATCCCAAGCCTTGTAATAAACCATTGAAGTTATAGTCAGCCCACAGAGACGCGGTGTGGCGCGGCGTGGCATCTAGCCGGTTACCGACATTATTGTTGTTGCTTTCGGTGATTTCATTATCAATGTAACCGTATGAGGCAATCAGATTTAAACCGTCGGTCAGGTTGGCCTGCATTTCCAACTCAAACCCTTTGGACACCACTTCCCCTTCCTGCACGGAAAACCCCGGATTGGCCAGATCGGCAGTCGTCACATTGCTTTGTTTCAGACGATAGACCGAAGCGGTCACCGACAGCGGCAGTTGCTCAGGCTGATAACGCAGGCCAACTTCAAACTGATCGCCTTCACTTGGGTCAAATC
>CAMPHB010000312.1 GCA_946885755.1 uncultured Methylophaga sp.
GTATGGATGATCGTGGTAATGCTGCGGGCTTTGATGACAAAATTTATGGTGCGACATTGTCCCATAACCAGGGCCCCTGGTCTGTGGCACTGAAATACGAGGTGACTGACACCGATAATCCCAACAGTTTTTACGGGGATGGCGCAGAGGCATTTAATATTTTTGGCAGTTATCGGATTGGTGACAATCTGCTGAAACTGATGCTGGCCGATGTCGAAAGTTACGGTGAGGCCGTGATCCATGCCGGCATTGATCACCAATATAACGACAATTTAACGCTGTTTGCCGAGTTTTATCAGGAACAGGAAACTGCCGCGCTAACCTGCAAACAATGTGGGCTAGATGGTTTTGATGCTGCTGCGGGCGGCGGCAAAGTTATCGCTGTCGGTTTTCGGTATAACCTCAGTTATTAGCCGGCTTATTGTCGACAACCGGGTCCAGTACGACACCATTTTCATCAAGCATATCGTCGTGTTCGGCCATTTTCCATGGCAGAATGCCCGGCGAAATATGTAAAAAGTGCAGGTATTTTTCAAACTGGGTCAGTAGATCATCAATGATTTCCTGTTCACTGCAGCCATAAATATCGTAGGCGGCACCACCACGGCGCATAAACACTTCAGCCCGGTAATAACGTTTATCACCGTCCGGATCACTGGCCATTTCCGGGTAAGCAAAGGTCGGCGTTGCATAACCGCGCATCCGTACTTCATAAATAAAATCCAGTTCGTTGTCACGAATGACCTCAATATAAGCGCGGTGTTGCTCATCATCAAAAAATACTGCGAACGGACAGCCCTGATTTTTCAGCTCGGTTTCGACATGCTGCATCGCCGGATAGACTTTATCGCGAATATAACCGGATACCTGCTGATAATCAGGAAAACTTATCAGGCTGCTGAGACGTTTTTTCCATTGTTTGGGGTTATGCTGCCAGCTATGTAACGCTGCGCTGAGGCTGGCTTCGCGATGGCCTTCAATCGACAAGGCCCGCCACATACCAAGCGCTGCCAGTACCATAATGATGGCAAATGGCAGGGCGCTGGTAATGCTCATGGTTTGCAGGGCGCTTAAGCCGCCGGCCAGCAATAATGCTGCCGCCACAACACCTTCCAGGCTGGCCCAGAAAACCCGCTGCCAGACCGGCGTTTTGCTGATGCCGCCGGAGGCCAGCGAATCAATGACCAGAGAGCCGGAATCTGATGAGGTGACAAAAAAGGTCATGATCAGAATCACCGTGATAAATGACACAAAACTGGTCCACGGCAATTGTTCAAATAATTTAAACAACGCTATTGCTGTGTCATTTTGTACCTCGGTAATCAGCGCCGTATAACCCTCATGCATAATCATATGCAGCGCGGTATCACCAAAAATGGAAAACCACATAAAGGTGAAAATGGTCGGCACAAACAGCACACCGAAGACAAACTGCCGGATGGTACGGCCGCGGCTGATTTTGGCGATAAACAAACCGACAAAGGGTGCCCAGGCAATGGTCCAGCCAAAAATAAACAGCGTCCAGTTACCGATCCAGTCGCTGCGGGTATAGGCCTGTAAATTAAAGGTGCGTTCGACGATATTGTTTAAATAACTGCCGGTGTTTTGCAGAAAAGTTTCCAGAATAACGATGCTGGGACCGACGATAAAAACAAACAGCATCAGCGCAATCGCCAGCACCATATTGACGATAGACAGCCGCTTCACGCCTTTATCCAGCCCGGCGACCACTGACATAATAGCCAGCAGGGTAATCACCGCAATGGTAATAATCTGCACGGTGATGCTGACCGGAATGTCTTGCCATAAATAGTTCATGCCGGCGTTGATCTGGGCGACCGATAACCCCAGCGTAGTGGCAATACCAAACAAAGTGCCGAGGATCGCCACGACATCAACGGTATGGCCAATCGGGCCATAAATACGTTCGCCAATCAACGGATACAACGCCGAACGCATCGACAGTGGCAAGCCATGGCGAAAAGCGAAATAGGCCAAAACCAGACCAGTCAGACCGTAAATCGCCCAAATATGAAAGCCCCAGTGGAAAAAGGCGATCTGCATCGCCTGTTTGGCAGCATCAACCGTTTCCGGTGCCCCGGCGGGTGGCGATGAAAAATGTAAAACCGGTTCGGCCACACCAAAAAATAACAAGGCAATGCCATAACCTGCCGAAAACAGCATGGCAAACCAGGCAGGGAAGCTGTATTGCGGCTCAGCATGATCCGGCCCCAGTTTGGTTTTGCCCCAGCTGGACAGGCCAACCACCACAATAAACACCAGAAAAAACGCCACGGCCAACATATAAAACCAGCCGAAGGTTTCCGTTAAAAAAGCCAGGATCTGTGCAAATGCCTCGCCAGCCAGTTGCGGATTACTGATAGTACCGATAACCAGTAATAGTGTGACAATGACGGCCGGAAAAAAAACGGGGATAAGGATCGTACTTTTGCGAGATGAAGCTGGCTGGCTGGCAGTGGTCATGGTGGTTCCCTGATTGCTTGTTTAAGGCAATGCGGCCGCAAACTTTTTACACAATTAAG
>CAMPHB010000313.1 GCA_946885755.1 uncultured Methylophaga sp.
ACTGCCAAGCCCCAGCCACATAACCGGTTCGGTCACGGGTAATTGACTCAGAAACACAGCCAAATCTTCAATATCTTTGGGCTGATAAAAACGCTGGGCAATACCGCCAACCCGCCATGAGGTATGGCCGGCCAGCGGCTCGTTAAAGCGCAGTTCACCCTGTAAATGATTATGTAAGGCGGCCATCACGAATCGCCCTCCAATGTCGCATCAAGTTCACGGGCAATCACGCCAATATCGCCGGCGCCCAGCGTCAGCAACAAATCACCATCGGCCAGCAGGCCCGGTAACAGTTCATACAAAGCTTGTTTGTCTTCAGCAAACACCGGCTCTACCTGACCGCGCAAGCGGATCGCCCGGCATAAACTGCGGGCATCGGCACCGGCAATTTTCGGTTCACCCGCCGGATAGACTTCTAGTACCACCAATACATCAGTGGCGGATAACACTTGAGCAAAATCTTCGAACAAATCCCGGGTACGGGTATAACGATGCGGCTGAAACACCACAACCAGCCGCCGATCCGGCCAGCCACCGCGGGCAGCAGCCAGTGTGGCAGCCACTTCGGTTGGATGATGACCATAATCATCAACCAGTAAAACTTTGCCCTGTGCTGTTGTTTTATCACCGAGCACATTAAAACGGCGGCCAACGCCGTCGAATTTGCTCAACGCTGACTGACAGGCTTCAACACTGACACCCAGATTACGGGCAACCGCTAACGCCGCCGTGGCATTTAACGCATTGTGCAAACCGGGCATATTCAAAGTGACCGGATACTGCAAACCGCTTTGCTGCTCAGTCACTACAAAGCTGCTCTGACCCTGATGCTGATGCAAATCAGATAAGCGATAATCCGCTTCCGCTGATTGACCGTAGCGCATGATAGGCCGCGTGACTTCCGGCAATACACTGACGACTTCCGGATCATCAATACACATCACCGCTAGGCCATAAAATGGCAGATGGTGTAAGAACTCGATGAACGTGGCTTTCAACTTGTTAAAGTCGCCTTCATAAGTTGCCATGTGATCATCATCGATATTGGTGACCACAGCGATCATCGGCTGCAAATACAAAAACGACGCATCACTTTCATCAGCTTCGGCCACCAGATAACGGCCGGTGCCCAAACGGGCGTTGGTACCGGCACTGTTCAGCCGGCCACCAATCACAAAGGTCGGGTCCAGTTCACCCTCGCTGAGCAGCGCGGCAATCAGGCTTGTTGTAGTGGTTTTGCCATGGGTACCGGCGACGGCAATGCCGTAGCTGAAGCGCATCAACTCGGCGAGCATTTCAGCGCGCGGCACCACGGGGATCCGCTGTTCACGGGCGGCTTGCAATTCGACATTGTCTTGGCTGACAGCGGTGGTCACCACTACCACATCAGTGCCTGCCAGATAAGCCTGATCGTGGCCAATCATAATACTGGCGCCTAGCTTACGCAGATGCTGGATCAAGGCATTTTCTGCCAAATCACTGCCGCTGACCTGATAGCCAAGGTTCAGCAATACTTCGGCAATACCGCCCATGCCCACGCCACCAATACCGATGAAGTGGATGTGTTTAACGCGGCTTTGCATCGCTGAGGTCAGTTTAGCCATCAAGCTGCTCCATACAAATATCGGCGATCTGTGCAGCGCTGCCGGTTTTGGCCTGTGCGCGAGCACGTTCAGCCATTAAGCGCAGCCGTGGCCGGTTATCATTTAACTCACTTATCACATTGGCCAAATCGGTTGCCTGCAGCGCTGAGTCGGCAATCAGTAATGCTGCATCGCTGCGGGTCAATACCTGGGCATTGGCCGTTTGGTGATCATCCACCGCATAGGGAAACGGCACCAGAATCGACGCCACACCGGCAGCAGCTATTTCGGCCACGGTTAAAGCACCGGCCCGGCAAATTACCAAATCAGCTGCAGCATAAGCAGCCGCCATGTCTTCAATAAACGCTTTAACGTCGGCATCGACACCAGCTTGCTGATAAGCCTGCCGCGCAGCGGTTAAATGTTTTTCACCACATTGATGGATGACCTCTGGCTGTTCAGCTTTCGGCATCAGAGCCAACGCCGCCGGCACAGTTTGATTAAGGCTGCGGGCGCCGAGGCTGCCACCCAGCACCAGTAATTTGAGCGGCTTGTTTTCTTGCTGATAACGCGTCGCCGGCGATTCAATATTTTCAATCTCAGCCCTGACCGGATTGCCGACCCAGCGGGCTTTAGCAGAAGAAAGCGCATTATCAAAACCAAGCAATACCGCTTTGGCAAACGGTGCCAGCAGCCGGTTGGTCAAACCGGCAATGGCATTTTGTTCATGGATCACCAGCGGCACGCGGCTCAGCCAGGCAGCAATTCCGCCAGGACCAGAGGCGAAACCGCCTAAACCCAGTACGACTTGCGGTTGAAAAGCTTTGATGTGCCGGCGTGCTTCAACGACCGCTTTGATTAATTTAAACGGCGCCATCAGCCAGCCTGCCAAACCTTTGCCGCGCAACCCTTGCACCGAAATAATATCCAGCTCGAT
>CAMPHB010000314.1 GCA_946885755.1 uncultured Methylophaga sp.
TGGTAATGTTGCCGGTACCGCAATGCGGTTTAATAACAACCCAGTCGATTTAGATGCTTATCAGCAGAATAATGTTGCCAGACTGACACTGGGAGATGAATCATGATGGAAACCAGTCATCTCATCAAACGCCGTAAATCACGGCAGATCATGGTGGGCAATGTGGCGGTTGGCGGCGATGCGCCGGTCGCGGTACAGAGTATGACCAATACCGAGACTACTGATGTCGCGGCAACGGTTGGCCAAATTCAGCGGCTGCAGCAGGTTGGCGCAGATCTGGTACGGGTATCGGTACCGACAATGGACGCAGCGGAAGCTTTTGGCGAAATCAAAAAACAAACCAGTATTCCGCTGATTGCTGATATTCATTTTGATTACAAAATCGCGCTGCGTGTAGCTGAACTGGGCGTTGATTGCCTGCGCATTAATCCGGGTAATATCGGTCGTGAAGACAGAGTGCGGGCGGTGGTAGATAAAGCCCGTGACTTTAATATTCCGATCCGTATTGGTGTCAATGCCGGCTCTTTGGAAAAAGAACTGCAAAAAAAATATGGTGAGCCGACGCCGGATGCGCTGGTGGAATCAGCCATGCGGCATATTGATATTCTGGATCGGCTGAATTTCCCTGATTTTAAAGTCAGTCTGAAAGCCTCTGATGTTTTTATGACGGTGCTGGCTTACCGTCAGCTTGCTGATCAGATTGAGCAGCCTTTGCATCTTGGCATTACTGAAGCCGGCGGTCTGCGTAGTGGTTCGGTTAAATCGGCGATCGGCCTCGGCATGCTGCTCGCTGAAGGTATCGGCGACACCATCCGTGTATCGCTGGCCGCTGATCCGGTGGAAGAAATCCGTGTTGGTTTCGATATCCTGAAAAGCCTGCGGATTCGCAGCAAAGGTATCAATCTGATTGCCTGCCCATCCTGCTCGCGGCAACAGTTTGACGTGATTTCCACGGTTAATGCTTTGGAAGCACGCCTCGATGACATTATTGAGCCGATGGATGTGGCGGTGATTGGCTGTGTGGTCAATGGTCCCGGTGAAGCAAAAGAGGCCGCCATCGGTCTCACCGGTGGCACCCCGAATCTGCTCTACAAAGACGGTAAACCCCATCACAAAGTTGAAAATGATGCACTGGTTGATGAACTAGAGCGTGAAATCCGCCAGCGTATTGCGCTGCGTAAACAAGGCGATAAAGCCGAAAAAATTATTCCGATAAAGGACATCAGTTAAAGGTGGCAGAATTGATTCGCTCGGTGCGGGGGATGAACGACATTCTCCCGGACATGACACCGTATTGGCAGCACATTGAAGCAACGCTCAGAAGCGTCCTTGGCAGTTATGGTTATCAGGAGATCCGGCTGCCTATCCTCGAAAAAACGGAACTCTTTAAACGTTCGATCGGCGAAGTGACCGATATTGTCGAAAAAGAAATGTATACCTTTGACGATCGCAACGGTGACAGCCTGACCCTGCGCCCTGAAGGTACTGCTGGTTGTGTACGGGCAGCCATGGAACACGGCATGCTTAACCAAGCACAGCGGCTCTGGTATATGGGGCCGATGTTTCGTCATGAACGTCCGCAAAAAGGCCGCTACCGCCAGTTTCACCAACTGGGCGTGGAAGCTTACGGTTTTGACGGACCGGACATTGATGCCGAATTGATCCTGCTGACCGCCCGTTTATGGAAAGCGCTGGGTCTGACCGGCGTCACGCTGCAAATTAATTCATTGGGCAGTACCGAGGCTCGGCTGAACTACCGCGCCGAACTGGTGCGCTATTTTGAACAGCATCAGGATCAGCTTGATGAAGACAGCCAGCGGCGTTTGCACAGCAATCCTTTGCGTATTCTCGACAGTAAAAATCCTGAGATGCAGGCACTCAATGATGCGGCACCAAAATTGCTGGATCATCTTGATAGTGAGTCTGCCGCGCACTTTCAGCAACTTTGCCAGACACTGGATAACGCTGGTATCAGCTACGAGATCAATCCAAGGCTGGTGCGGGGGCTGGACTATTACAGTAAGACGGTTTTTGAATGGGTAACTGATCAGCTGGGTGCACAGGGTACCGTTTGTGCCGGTGGCCGTTACGACAGTCTGGTTGAACAATTAGGCGGTAAAACGGCAACAGCAATCGGTTTCGCCATTGGTCTGGAACGTCTTATCGCCTTACTGGAAGCCAATAAAGCCTTACCTGAAGCCGAAGGTCCCGATGCCTATCTGGTTGCGGTGGGTGAGGCTGCGCAGACAGCGGCAACCGTTTTTGCCGAGCAATTACGCGACCAGCTGCCCGGTTTGCGCTTGATTAGCCATTGTGGTGGTGGTAGTTTTAAAAGCCAATTTAAACGGGCGGATCGCAGCGGTGCGCGCTGGACTTTAATTCTTGGTGAAGATGAAGTCGCGCAGCAGCAGATCGGTGTTAAAACCATGGCCACCGGTGAACAACAAACGCTGACGTGGCAAGCGCTGGCTGATTTTCTCAAACAATCCTCACATACGAAATAACAATAA
>CAMPHB010000315.1 GCA_946885755.1 uncultured Methylophaga sp.
AAGTTTATGCGGCTGACACCGCTGACGAAAAATTTGTGCACGACTTTGTTGATGCCTGGACCAAAGTGATGACCCTGGATCGCTTTGATCTGGCTGCCCGTTAATCAGATCTTCTGCTGATTAACTTTTTGCCCGGCGGCAGGGATGTCCGCCGGGCTTTTTTATTGGCAAAAAAATAATCGCTTTTTTGCGTTTGAAGTCCGCTAAGTTTTTGTGACAAAATCATCAAAACCCGCTATGCCAAGAGCTTTAACAGGTTTCTGTATCAACATTCGGCAACAACTATTTGGATAACAAATGGATAGTATTCTCAGACTGCTTTACACCAGCCAGGCGCGTATTGATCTGACCGAAGCTGAGGTGCTGCAAATTCTGCATCAATCGCGTGAAAACAACGAAAAAACCCGGATCACCGGTATTCTTTGTTATAAC
The DNA here is from genome assembly GCA_946885755.1 of uncultured Methylophaga sp. The sequence continues at coordinate 433 of CAMPHB010000315.1, forward strand.
AAACGCGACTTTATTCAAGTGCTTGAAGGGCCAGAAAAAAACGTCCTGTCGCTTTACACCAAAATCATCGACGATCCGCGGCATCAGCGCTGCAAACTGGTCAGCATCGATCTCTGTGACAAGCGGATTTTTGAAAGCTGGTCAATGGGCTATATCAGCGTCTCCAACAGTAAGATGCAGCAACTACGCCACGAATTACCGGCGAAAATTAATCACGACAATACCGATAAATTTGTTATGCACCTACGGAGTTTTTTGAACAACTCTGCACCCAAAGCCGTGATTTGAACAGATTATGTAACCCGACATAGCTGGACTATCAAACTGGATTCCCGCTTTCACGGGAAAGACGAACACTTATACGATGTCCTGCCAGATACTGCCGGCATCCAGTTCAATGCATTAATCAACACACCCTTGATAATTACTGGTTTCTGGGATCATCCTCAGGATTAATATAAGTAATATCCCACGGACCGGTAGCAATCAGCTCGACGATGGTTTCCTCATCGGTTGTCCAGACGTAATGTGCATGACCGGCAGGCAACACAAAACTTTCACCGACGTTCAGCACTTCACCGTTTGCTTTATCAAAGTTTTCACCCATGCCATTGCCCAGTTGGCCTTTTAAAACAGTGATCACTTCAGTGAATGGATGGGTATGTGCCGGAATCGGATAATCTGCCGGAAACTTCAGCCAGGCGATAAATACTCCGGCTTTGGTCGGATCGCCCACCAAAATCACGCTTTCAGCCCCTTCCGGCAGAATCGCTTCCGGTTGCCAGTTCACCTCATCAGCGCGAAATGACTGCATTTTGTCAGCTGTCATCCGTTCAATTTGATCTTGTGCCAATGCTGTACCGCTCAACGCCAGCAACATGCTGGCTATAAAAATCAGTTTCATCACAGTGTCCTTATGTAAAAGATCGGAAAGGCAGCGTCGTTGCTGTCTGGATCAAAATCATAAAACTGTGGCACAACAAAAGCGTGTGTAAATATCAGCCTGTTGGTCAGGAATTTGCTGAAAAAGATCTGGTGAATTTACGCGCGAATTCAAGGCATTACTGCTTATAGCCTTAGTTTTACAGGGCTTCTGCCGTGATTTAACCGTTGCGCTAACTTTAATGACTGCGAAACATAAAATACACCGCACCGACCAGACATAAGCCCGCCCACAGATAATCCAGTTTCAGCGGCTCTTTCATATAGAGCACCACAAACGGCACAAACACACTCAGCGTGATGACTTCCTGCAGGATTTTCAGCTGACCGAGCGACAGCACCGTAAAACCAATCCGGTTGGCCGGCACCTGAAACAGATACTCAAACAGCGCCACACCCCAGCTGACAAACGCCGCGATGATCCATGGTTTATCGCCCATCTCCTTGAGATGTGCATACCAGGCAAAGGTCATAAAAATATTGCTGCAAATCAGCAGCAAAATCGTCGTCATAATTGGATTCATCAACACACTCCCGGCAGGCACAGCCCATAATTATCAACGCACCAAGTGGTTTTTTAAATCAAAACTATCGTCCAGTAAAGGGCTTAGTTGGCAAGCGGGTTAACACGGGAAATAGTCAGGAAAATATCTGACTCCCTCTCCCCCGGGAGAGGGTTGGGGTGAGTGGGCACACAAAATGTAGGTTGGCGCTGAATGCAATGAAGCCCAACAAAAAAGCGTCATTGCAAGCCGGCTTCATCGGCGTGGCAATCTAACTTCAGATAGTCGGAAAGCATTGGGATTGTTGGGCTTCGCAAGCTCAGCACCAACCTACGGGAAGTATTCTTCACGCCCTTATGCGAAGCCGAGCATCGCAGAGTTGGGCGGATAAGCATAAAGGTTGTCTGAGCGCAGCGACAAATTTGTCAGGAACAAATTTGGACGCCGAAGGCGCCCAGAGGGTGAGTGGCAGGGATGCCACGAATCAGTTTACCTTTATGCCCGACCAGCTTGAGAAGCGCAGGGAACCCGCAGGGCAAGCATGGGCTGCCCTTTTGTTTGGTTCGTTTATTTTGGGCAAGCACAAATTCGTCAGGAACGAATTTGGACGCCGAAGGCGCCCGAAGGG
>CAMPHB010000316.1 GCA_946885755.1 uncultured Methylophaga sp.
TAAAATCAAACTTAGCTTTTACCGGTCGAAGCTATAAAAAAAGCCCGCTGTTGCGGGCTCTTTTCAGGAGACAGTAATCAGTTATTTTTCAGCCGCTGCTTTTGCAACCAGATGATCGACAACATTGAGCATGTCTTCCAAACTGCCAGCCTGCGGTGCATCTGTGCGGTATTTACCATCAACAATCATTGATGGCACACCGGTGATGCCTGAGGTCTGGCTCATCACCAGCGCTTTTTTAACTTTGGTCTGCACGGCAAATGAATCCATTTGCTTAGCAAACGACTCACGATCGATGCCCTGTTCTTCAACAAAATCCAGCAATTCGTCTTCGGTGGTCAGCCGGCGTTTTTCAACATGAATGGCATGGAACAGTTTCGGGTGCAGCATTTCCAGATCGCCGGTTTGCTCAGCAGCATAAAACACCCGTGCCAATTGCAGCCAGCTATCCCGGAAAATGGCCGGTACTAACTGAAACTCTGCATTGTCCGGTAAGGTTTCTTTCCATTCTGTAACCTGCGCATCAAGGCGGAAACAATGCGGGCAGGAATACGAAAACAATTCAATTACCTGCACTTTGTCGCTATTGTCATTACGCGGCATTTGTTTACCAGTCTCAGCATAATGCTGTCCCAGTTGATAATCTGCGGCACTGGCTGTGCCCGGTAAAAACCACATTGCCGGTAACAGCAATAATGTTTGCATCAATTTTTTCATCATTGTTTCCTTTGTTTACAAGGTGCCGTAGGAATGCAGGCCCGATAAGAACATATTGACACCTAAAAAGGCGAATAAGGTCACGAACAAGCCAACAATTGCCCACCAGGCCATCGGTACACCGCTCCAGCCTTTGGTCATGCGCATATGCAGCCAGGCAGCATAATTGAGCCAGACAATCAAAGCCCAGGTTTCTTTTGGATCCCATGACCAGTAGCCGCCCCAGGCTTCAGCCGCCCATAAGGCGCCAAGTATCGTGGCCACGGTAAAAAACGCAAAGCCGAGCGCGATGCTTTTATACATCACGTCATCCATCAGATTCAGTGATGGCATCGCCTGCACCCAGCTGCTTTGTGGATTTTTTTCATGGCGCCAGGCCACCAGCAAATAAGCCACACCTATCATCGCTGCCATGGCAAAAGCACCATAACCAATAAAATTGGCCGGCACATGGATCTTCATCCAGTAACTTTGCAAAGCTGGCACTAATGGCTGAATTTCATGGGCGCCACGATCAAAAATATACCAAAGCTGAAAAAATACCGCCGCCGAAATAACCAGCAGTACAAAACCACCCAGTTTACGGGTCTGGTAACGGCGCTCATAAAACAGATACAACAGCGCAGTTACGACAGCAAACAGAATAAAGACTTCATACAAGTTACTGACCGGGATATAGCCGATATCTTCACCCATCATGTGGGTTTCACGCCAGCGTACCATCAGCCCGGTCATACCGAAGGTGGTAGCTGTCCAGGTCAGCATGGTGGCGACTTTTTCCAGATAATCCGAGCGCCGCCACAAACCGGCAAAGTAAGTCACCGTGGCTGCCAGAAACAATGCGCTCATCCACATCAGTGCTGACTGGCTGGCTAATAAATACTGCAACCAGAAGTTACTTTCCGCACGGCTTAAATCAGCGCCATACAACTGTAAAGCCGCCAAACTGAGCACGGCGACCGCCATACTGTGCCAGCGAAAGGCTGGCCAGAACTGGCCTAAAAACGCCATTGAAATAGCCGTCATTATCAGAATGCTGGTTTCATAAACATCTAACGCTGCGTGATACTTATAAAAAATCCCCAGTGTTGCCACCAGAAGCAGCAATGGCCACCACCAGTCTCTGCGCAGGCTTGGTTGATTTAAATCGGTTGTTGTCATCAGCTTCTCATTCATCATTCAGGCTGCCAGTTTAGGTCGTCTCAGACTTGGCAGAGTTCCCATCGGCCGCAGCCAGCGCTTGTTGCTGACTTGCAAAAACTGCATCAAATTCACGCGGATTGCGATTACTGGTACCGGCCATTAAGACCTTGCTGCCATCACCATCCGCTTCCAGCCACAACCATATGCGCCGCTGCGGCAAATAAAATAATAAAAACACGCCAATCACCAGCAACAGACAACCAAAATAAACGGTATTTTTGCCCGGCGCTTTGGCGATCTGTAAACCAGTGGACTGGATATGCTCAAAATCATTCAGTTTTAAGAATACCGGTGAGCCATAACGTGGCAAACTGCCAATGGCATCCACAGCATCCTGTAAAAACTGCACCTGCTGTGGATCTTGTGGATCAACATCCGGCACCACCTCAGTGAAATACATTCGCGCCAGCATTTCCCGCAACATGCCGAGATACGCCGGTGCTAAATTATCCCGCTCGGCTTCCGGTAACTCATTTTCGACAAAATTTCGCACTTCATCAAAACCGCCGCGCATAAACATCTTAATCAATGTTTCCAGCGTCGATTGTAAGTTACTTTCCAGTTCCGGATCGCTATCAGGCAA